>CAIVBX010000322.1 GCA_903904275.1 uncultured Pseudomonadota bacterium | reverse complement strand
TAATAATGCAGCTAACATCAACGGTGCAATCACTAAAGCCGTGTGTTTAAAATTACGATAAATCACCAAAAGCAACAACGTAATCGCTAAAAACGCGCCACCAAATGCTTCAACAAAGGCTTTCACAACCGCATCACCACCTGCTTCATTTGAAATGGGCAAACCAGAAACCGTGTTATCGACATTTTGAACTTGTGCGACAAATTCTTTCATGTTTGTTTCCACATTTTGGTCTTTTGCAGGTTGAATTAAGACTTTATAAAATCCATCTTTGCTTACCCAACGTGACCGAATATCGTCCGAAATGTCATCAATGCCAAAGGCTTTCGCGCTTAAACTCGTCCGCAAACGTTCCAACGTGTAAGGCAAAAGCCCAAGCATATTTTTTTCAACATCTTTGTAAAATTCAGGCTCATCATTATGTGCGTGCAACAAAATTTCAATATGATTTTGCAATTTCGTTAGCGTTTCAATCGGCGCATTTTGCGTTTTATCTGAAATGGCTTGTTTTAATTGTTCGTTAAATTTTACTAGCGCGTCACGTTGTTGATGATTATCAGCCAATGACACATTGAAATTTTCCAACTGATTTCCCAACATCAAATTCAAATCATCAATAATCGCCAATTTTTCATCTTGATTATCTGCAACCAAATTACTCAATGTAATAGCTTCATGAACAGCAGGTTGTGTTTTCATTTTTGTTGCCAACGCATTCGCGGCTTCCAAATTATCCACTAAACCTGTTACCGCAAAAGGCGAATCATTTTTAGCTTGTAACAAATCCTTAATTGTTGAAACAGATTCACTTTGTGGGTCACGCAAATTGATGGGATTTGCATCAAATGTTAAATGCGTCAAAATGCCAATCGAACAAATTGCTAATAAAATCGATACAATCCGAATTGGTTTGTTGTAATGAAATGGAAACGTGACAATAAATTGAGGGGCGAATTTGGATTTAATTGGCGCGGGATGATTCACAGGTAAAAGGCAAAATAACGCGGGTAACACCGTCAACGAAATTAACAAACCGATAAAAATTCCACCACCTGAAATAATACCTAATTCCGAAACACCCGAATAATCTGTTGGAATAAATGCTAAAAATCCCAATGCTGTTGTTAATGCACACAAAAACAAGGATGAACCCACGCCACTAATACTGTGATGAATTGCGTCAAGATTTGAATAACCACGCACTTTTCGTTCACGATAATACAAACAAATATGCACCGCGTAATCGACACCTAAACCAATATAAAGCGTCGCAAACGCAATTGAAATCACGTTTAAATGTCCAACCGTAGCCGCCGCAAATCCTGCTGTTAAAATTAAACCCATTACCAAAACAATGTAAGTAATGATGACTAATCGTAAGGAACGAACGCCAATCCATTGTGCGCCAAAAACTAAAATAAACGACACAATGCCTGAAATTTCTGCACCTGCGCTGACGCTAACCAATTCTTCATGTTCTAACGCCGCTTCACCTGTAATCCGAATTCGTACATTTGGATTTTCTTGCGTAATTTGTTGAATAACATCACGCGCCGCATTTTGCGCGACTTCCGCAGGCAACATTTCATTAAAATGCAATTTCGGTTTGGCAATCACTAAAACTCGATTTGGATTTTCTTGTAATTTGTTAGTTGCTAACAAATTTTGCCATGAAAGCGCGGTTGATTTTCCATCGAGTTGCGTCGAAATTGTGTTGTCGATGGCGGTTAATAATGGGGTTAAATCCATTGGCAAGGCGGTGTTTTTTTGATTTAACGCTTGTTGAATAATATCTAACAAACCATCAAGCGAATAATTTTGCGCTAAATGACCAATAAAAGGCTGGGCATCCGTTAATTGTTTCGCCACATTTTCTAAATCGGGTGTGTCTAAATATAACAATGCTTGTTGACGGAAAAATTCACTATCCGTCGGAATATAAACTGAATCAAAGCGTTCTGTTTGTGTCCGAATTAAATCAACCAATTTTGTCGCGCTTTGGCTGGCTTCTTCGGGTGAATTCGCATCAATCACAAATAATGTTGTGTAAGCATCTTGTGGAAAGGCTTTATCAATTCGGCGTTGATTTTGTTGAAACGGCAAATCAGGCGATAACATTTCCGCGCTATTGGTGTTCACGGTTAAGTTGTTATAAACGTAATAACTTGTTCCAACACACAATAAAATTGCACTTAAAACGACAACCCAAGGAAAATGCACAATTTGGCGTTCGCACCAATGTACAAAGCGAGAATAAAAACGAGGGTGATTCATGAATTCAAGATAAAAAAAGGAAAAAATAATTGTGGGAATTATAGAGTTGTTTTGTATTTGTGCGTGAATAATCGCCTAAAACGCCACTATAATGAGAGGAATTTAAATCCAAATTTTAAAAAAGGCAGTCATGTTCACAGGCATTATTTTAGCAATTGGCAAAATTACAGCGATTACACCTCGCGGCGGCGATGTACGATTAAAAATTGATACGGGAAAATTATCGCTAACGGAAGCAAATTTAGGCGATAGCATTGCTGTGAATGGTGTGTGTTTAACGGCGGTAGAATTAGGAGAAAATTATTTTGTCGCGGACGTATCAAATGAAACCTTGGCGCATACTTGTTTAGCGTTTGCTGAAGTGGGAACAGCGGTGAATTTGGAATTGGCATTAACGCCAACTACTCGTTTAGGCGGACATATTGTGAGTGGTCATGTTGATGGCGTGGGGGTAATTACAGATAAAAAAGCAGATGGACGTTCGGTGCGTTTTACGGTTCAAGCTCCTGATGATTTGGCGAAATATATTGCACAAAAAGGCTCAATTTGTATTAACGGGATTAGTTTGACTGTGAATAGTGTTAATGGCGCGAGTTTTGGCATTAACATTGTGCCGCATACATTGGCAGAAACAACATTAAATGAAGCCGTTGTTGGCACAAAAGTGAATTTAGAAGTTGATGTGTTGGCACGTTACATGGAACGGTTAATGAAAGGTGAAGCGGCAGCAAAATCTTGTCCAGCCGTCACAATGGAACTTTTGCAAAATAGTGGGTTTATTGATTCACTTTGAGAGATTCAAAAATGGCAAAACTAACACTTTTACAGCTTGCACAACGAGTTTTAAATGAGCAAAAAATTCCATTATCTGCTGAAGAAATTTGGAATCATGCTCTTGAAAAAAATTATGTGGAAGAATTACAAAGTAATGGAAAAACACCAAATATAAGTTTGGGAGCGCGTTTATATGTTGCTGTTGGTGAAGAAAAAAGCATTTTTGCTGCAACAAACGATAGACCGAAGCGTTTTTATCTTCGTGAAATGGTAAATCAAATTGATTTAGAAAACGTACCAGAAGAAAAAAATTTTATTACAAAATCGACAAAAAATTATCTCGAAAAAGACTTACACCCACTGCTTGCATATTACGCAAAATTTTATTTAAACGTTTATTGCAAAACAATTAACCATTCAAAAAGTGGAAAAAAAGAATTTGGCGAATGGTTACACCCTGATATTGTTGGTTGCTGGTTTCCAATTGGCAGCTGGTCGCCAAGCACAATTGAGTTAGCGCAATCTTTAGGCGTTATGAATGTTCGCCTTTATTCATTTGAATTGAAACGCGAATTGAATTTTTCAAATTTACGCGAAGCCTTTTTTCAAGCCGTTTCAAATTCGTCATGGGCGCATGAAGGTTATTTGTGTGCTGCTGAAATTTCTAAAGATGATGATTTTTCATCAGAGTTAAAACGTCTTTCTGGTTCGTTTGGAATTGGAATTATTGAATTAGATACTGCTGACCCAGACGCAAGCCACATTTATTTACCAGCAAAACGAAAAGAAAACTTAGATTGGGAATCGATAGACAAACTTTGTATCAATCCCGATTTCAAAGATTTCTTACGCCGCATCAAAAATGATTTAACCATTAACGAAATTCACAAAGAACAATACGATAAAGTTTTATCGACAGAAGAATTGCTTTCAAAATTTAACCCTTAACCTTTTAAAACTATGACCTTTAGCATCGAAACCCTATTAAACGAACACAGCAACGACAAAAAATGACAAAAAAAGAGAAATTCGCTACACAACTTGAAGTATTTGTTTCTGATTTAAAAAATCACATCAGTACACCTGATGAACAATGGACAGTTAAAGGCTTTATTGATAT
>CAIVBX010000321.1 GCA_903904275.1 uncultured Pseudomonadota bacterium | reverse complement strand
CCGCAATCAATGTGCGTCCTGCCGCAAGTCCCGAACCATTCAACGTATGCACTAATTCTGGTTTTCCCGTTTCAGGATTACGCCAACGCGCTTGCAAACGACGTGCTTGAAAATCTCTAAAATTACTGCACGATGAAATTTCACGATACGCATTTTGACCAGGTAACCACACTTCTAAATCATAGGTTTTGCTTGAAGAAAAACCTGTGTCACCTGCACACAAAAGCATTTTGCGGTACGGCAAGTTTAATTTTTGCAAAATCATTTCGGCATGATTCGTCAAATCTTCATGCGCTTGAACAGAATCTTCAGGTTTTGTGATTTGGACAATTTCAACTTTTTCAAATTGATGTTGGCGAATCATGCCGCGTACATCACGACCATACGCGCCCGCTTCACTTCTAAAACACGGACTATGACACACAAATTTGAGCGGTAAATCTTTCGCGTCAACAATCACATCACGCACGATATTTGTGACGGGAACTTCTGCTGTTGGAATTAAATAATAATCAGGATTTTCACTCGCTTTGAATAAATCATCGGCAAATTTGGGTAATTGCCCCGTGCCACGCAAACTGTCGGCGTTCACCAAATACGGCACATACGTTTCTTGATAACCATTTTCACCGCTATGCGTGTCAAGCATGAATTGAATCAACGCGCGTTGCAAACGTGCCAATTTTCCATTCAACACCACAAAACGTGAGCCTGTAATTTTTGCACCCAATTCAAAATCGAGTAAATTTCGCGCCGTGCCTAAATCCACATGGTCTTTGACTTCAAAATCAAATTTAGGTTGTTCGCCCCAACGACTGATTTCAACGTTGTCATTTTCGTCTTTGCCTTCGGGAACAGAAATATCAAGCAAATTCGGAATACCTGACATTAACACATCCATTTCAATTTGAATTTCTGATAATTCCGTTTCAGCGGATTTTAATTCATCGCCTAAATTTGCGACTTTATCCAGCAACGGCTGAACATTTTCGCCTTTGGCTTTCGCTTGACCGATGGCTTTAGAGCTTGAATTACGTTCACTTTGTAATTCTTGGGTTTTGGTTTGAACCGCTTTGCGCCGCGCTTCTAATTCGCTGTAATTTTCTGGATTAAACGCAAAATTACGCTTTTTTAATCCTGCAATCACAAAATCTAAATCGTTACGAAATAACTGAACATCTAACATTGAAAAGTACCTTTTAAAAATAAAAATTAAATCTGTTTGCCGAGTAATAGCCCCAGCCCAATTGAACCACTACAAATAATGCTATTTGCAACAAAAAGTCCAAGCATAAAATAAGTTTGTAAATCGAAAGTGTGACCGTGTTCGATTAAAAATAAAATTAAATATAAACCTGAAAGCGTCAAATATGCGCCAATAATTAACACTAATAATATGGCGCGTTGCTCAACAGGAAGTGCGATTTTTTGTAGCAATAATGCTGACACAATGCCAATTAAAAATGCACCTATGGCGTTGATAAACATCATGCCATAGGGCATTGCACCACTTGACCAGTGTAAAACACCGCTGCTGTACCAAAATAAACCACGTCCACACAATAAACCTAACCAAACTGCTGCTAAACAACTACTTACACTGACAATGATATTTAAACCAGCTTTTCCAATTTGTCCTTGTTCAAGTAAATAAAAAGTTTCTAATGAAAAAGTTGAAAATGTGGTGAATGCGCCAATGAATCCAACTAAAATTGCCGCACGATAATCCAATGCTACTGTTATACGTTGCAAAATCAAGGTTTCACTCAATAAACCAATTAAAAATGAACCAACAACATTTACCAACAATGTACCGTAAGGAAATCCACGTCCAAGCCATTGGTATAAACCTGTTGAAACCAAAAAACGCATTACCGCACCAAACGCGCCACCAAATGCAATGACGATAAGTTGATTCATACTTGATTAAAATGGTCTGATAAAATGTTCGCGGTAATAACGCAATTCTTCAATTGATTCGATAATGTCATCAAGAGCTTGATGAGTAGATTCTTTGTTGAATCCTTCTTTTATATGAGGACACCAACGCGAGGCTAATTCTTTGAACGTTGAAACATCGATGCAACGATAATGGAAGAATTCTTCTAACGTAGGCATGTAGCGGACTAAAAAACGGCGGTCTTGCCCAACGCTGTTTCCACAAATTGGGGATTCTCCGACATTAAGCCATTGACTTAAAAAATCGATAGTTGCTTTTTCAGCATCGGAATTTGTCACGGTTGAGTTTTTAACACGTTCAATCAAACCAGATTTGCCATGATGTTCTTGATTCCAATCATCCATCGCCGCTAAGGTTTCATCGTCTTGATGAATCGCAAACACAGGTCCTTGCGCCAAAATGTTTAAATTTTTGTCTGTCACAATGGTGGCAATTTCGATAATCACATCGACTTCAGGATTTAATCCCGTCATTTCTAAATCAATCCAGATTAAATTTTCGGCGTGTTTTGTCATGGGAATTTCTCAGTAAATGTTCTAAAGTTGGCGTAATTATACCGACAAATTCACGAATCCGCCTTTTGACAACACGTTGGCTCTGTTAGAATCATTCTTTAAAACCAAATCTTAAAAATTCTAAAATTGGAAACCATGAGCATCATCATAAAAAACGAAGCTGAAATTGAAAAAATGCGAATTGTTGGACGACTTGCCGCTGATGTATTAGATATGATTACACCACACGTTGTGGCAGGCATAACAACGAATGAATTAAATGATATTTGTCATAATTATATTGTTGATGTTCAAAATGCCATTCCTTCGCCGTTAAATTATCGTGGTTTTCCCAAATCAATTTGCACGTCAATCAATCACCAGGTTTGTCACGGTATTCCAAGTGAGAAAAAATTAAAAACGGGCGACATCATCAATATCGATATTACGGTTTTCAAAGACGGTTTTCATGGTGATACCAGCATGATGTTTTGTGTTGGAAAGGTCGCACCACACGCACAACGTTTATGTGATATTGCACGAGAATCATTATTTTTAGGAATTGAACAAGTCAAAGCAGGCACAACGCTTGGTGATATTGGTCACGCTATTCAAACGCACGCTGAAAAAAATCGCTATTCTGTTGTGCAAGATTATTGTGGTCATGGAATTGGTCGCGATTTTCACGAAGAACCACAGGTTTTACATTATGGCAAAGCTGGTGAGGGTTTAGTGCTTGAAGCAGGCATGATTATTACAATTGAACCCATGATTAACCAAGGCAAACATCATACAAAATCGTTAGGGGATGGCTGGACAGCAGTAACAAAAGATCATAGTTTGTCTGCACAATATGAACACACCATTTTGGTTAAAGAAAATGGTTATGAAATTTTGACTTTACGCACTGAAGAACGAAAATAAAAACTAAAATTTTAGACACAAAAAAACCGCACCTTGAAAATATCAAAGCGCGGTTTTTTTATGTGTTGAGCAATTTGTCTTAAGCGGCTTTTCTGCGTGATGCTGCAAAACCTAATGCACCAAGACCTAATAATGCTAAAGAAGTTGGTTCTGGAACATCATAAACTGTGGTTGCGATATTGCTAAATACGAAATTTTCGTCGTTGTAGTTGTAGTCCGCAACACTTGCCGCTAAATCTTCAAATGCAACATAAGTACCAGCACCAATGAGTTCAGGAATCAAAGCATCCCCAGCAAAAGCACTTGAATAAACGTGATTAGCGCCATCAGCATTTAAAGAACGGTCAGAGTAAAATGTATTTGAAGTGGTTACCACTTTCAATACGAAAGTCAACACATCACCCGCATTAACTTGAACATTACCAAAGTTGAAACTTTGACCATAGACTGATGTATGATTATCTAAACCATAAAATCCTGTGTCCACGCCATTTACCAACAAACCCAATGTGTCGTCGTAACTAGCTGTTGACCCTGCAAAATACGCATCGATTGTGCCTGTGTTTGCAGCAGTAAAAGTATATAGATTTGTGTTTTCATGATGAATATTGCCATAAGGAGCTGGAATATTAGCACCTGCTGGAATTGTAGTAGCTTGTGCGAAACCAGCGCTTAAAGATAAAACAGCTGCGATAGCAGTTAAAGCAAATTTTTTGTTAATCATAATAATTTCTCGTAAATAATGTGAAGAAGAATTGTAAGATTTTTCAATCTCTACAAAATTGAGAGCAGTTTATGTGCCAAATTCATAACAAATTGTATTTATTATGAATTTTGAATTTATATTATTTTTCATAATAAAAATTGTAAAAAAAACCGACAATTTAAACAGTAGATTCGATAGTAAGTTAAAATTAACGCAATTTATCTCCGTTAATTTTAAAAGCAGGATTTTCCATGTCAGACCATAAAATTTACCCAATTAAATCCAAAATTGCTGAACACGCACACATTAACGCCACGCAATATCACGCGCTATATCAACAATCAATTCAACATCCCGAAACATTTTGGGCAGAACAGGCTGAAATTTTTTTAGATTGGTACACGCCTTGGCACACCGTTTTAGATTACGATTTTTCAGAAGCAAAAATTCATTGGTTTGAAGGCGGGAAACTCAATGTCAGTGTCAATTGTTTGGATAGACATTTAGCCACGAAATCTAATCAAACTGCGATTATTTGGGAAGGCGATAATCCTGAAAAATCAAAAAAGCTGACTTACGCACAATTACACGAACAAGTTTGTCAATTTGCCAATGTCCTAAAAAAACAAGGTGTAAAAAAGGCTGACAGAGTCTGTATTTATATGCCGATGATTTTGGAAGTATCTATTGTCATGTTGGCGTGTACGCGAATCGGAGCGGTGCATTCGATTGTATTCGGTGGATTTTCTGCCGAATCGTTGAAAGAACGAATTTTAGATTGTGATTGCCAATATGTTGTATGTG
>CAIVBX010000320.1 GCA_903904275.1 uncultured Pseudomonadota bacterium | reverse complement strand
TTGCCGTTTGAAGCACCGTAGTCCCGGTTGCATTTTTCAACTGCACCGTGACGCCCGCGATACCTGCTTCACCCGTATCTTGAATGCCATTGGCATTGCTATCATTCCAAACAAAATCACCAATCGTCGCTTTTTGATACAGGCCGCCATCAATAGTTAAATTGCTTTCACCAGATACTAACGTATAAGAAGACACCGATGAACCATCGGCCGCAAAATCACTATTTTTGCTGGCATCTGCTCCTTGATTTGCTGCTGAAATAACATAACCAGCAGGAGCAACTATCGCTACGCTGTGTGTACCTGCGGCAACTGAGAATGAGTAACCACCATTTGCATCGGTAGTTGTTGACTGAATAACCGCTCCAGAAGAATTCATCAGATTAACGGTAACACCTTGAATTCCTTTTTCACCGTCATCTTGAATACCATTGGCATTAGTATCTTCCCAAATGAAATCGCCGATTGTCGTTGGAGTTGCCACAATGATACTGTTGCTTGTTGGAATAAGCCCCGCATCCCAAGATTTATCTGATTCACCAGATCCTAAGAAAGTTAAAGCTGTTTTACCTGAACTTAAAGCACCAAAGGCTGGATCACTGTCATTAGTGATTGTGCTACCTGAGGCATTTTGCGCTGTAAAAGAATACCCAAGTGGCGCAGTAAATTTAACTTGATAGTTACCAGGTGTTAAACCTGTGAATAAATAATTACCATTATCGTCAGTAGTAGTAGGATTTCCTACAGTGTTGCCATTGCCATCTAATAAGGTTACTGTGATATTTTTAGCACCCGCTTCATTTGAATCTTGAACACCATCTTTGTTTGTATCGTACCAAACGCGATCACCAATTTCAGCCGTTTTATATAATCCTGCATCAATGGTTTGGTTTGTTTCACCTGCATTTAAATGAAACGCAGTTGTCAATCCTGTTGTTTGATTTGCATCACTATCGACTGTGTCTTGGGCATTTGCGTTTGCATTTTGGACAGACAACAACATATTTTGAGGGGTAACAAATTTAACTTGGTAATCTCCAGCGGCTAATCCTGTAAATTGATAATAACCTGTTTCAACTGCGGTTGTACTGTAATCATCACCTGTTGTTGTAGATGAAACTAATTGACCTGTACTGTCGTAAAGTTGAACAATAACATTATTTACACCAAGTTCGCCGGCATCTTGAATACCATTGGCGTTGGTATCTTCCCAAACGTAATTGCCAATTTTTCCAGATTGCAACTGCATAATTAGCGGTTGAACGTTGCCATCCGCATCAAGTAACATTGTAAAATAAGTATTAGATGGCACTTCAGTTATGCCGCTATTAACTGCCGCTAAAGATTTTGAAACCAAAGAATCAATATCAGTTGTTGATAAAACATCTTTGCCACCATTAGTTAAAGTGCTATCTGTTAGATATTGCAAAGCGGTAGATGATTGTCCAAGGATTGCCCAAATAGCTTCTTGAACTTCACCATAAGTATATTGGTTTCCATATTTTGCTGTATCTGATGTGAAATTTTGTGCAAGTATCCAATTGATTTGTGAAATTTGTGTATCTGTAATAGTAGAAGGCGCACTTGCATTAATGTAAGTAGAAACAGAACTTTGTCCTGAAAAAGCATTTGCACCATAAGTATTCGCAGCCTGAATACCATTTGTACTGAAATAAATATCAACAAGTATATTTAGACAATAAGTGTCATAAGTACCATCAGGTAAATTTGGATTAGAACTACCTGTTACCACTGTGTCCATGTAACTAGGTGCGCCAATGAGTCCATGGCGAGATTGATCATAAACATTAATTGTCATTGTAGACATAAAATTCTCCTTAAATGTGATTTTTAGAGTTCATTGTAAGTTTCAATTTGTTGAAACTTACAATGACAATGTAAAAGTCTTTATTTTCCTTTACGGCGAGAAACTAAAAGTGCCAACGCACCAATAGCCAATAATGACAAAGACTCTGGTTCTGGAAGGTCAATACCAAATGCAAACACAGGAGCGGTTGCCAAAGAAAGTAATAAGAAAGAAGTAATTTTACGCATGATATTCACCTAAATAAAAGGGTGTTAAAAATATGATAACCACTTCATTTCAAAATAAAATTATTATATTTTCATGAATTGGTTGCCCTGGATTTTACTACAAAAAATTTAAAAACGTTATAACAAAATGAAGTAA
>CAIVBX010000319.1 GCA_903904275.1 uncultured Pseudomonadota bacterium | reverse complement strand
GCCAAGCTCTTATTTTTAAGATTAAGCCCAAAATCATTAGATTTTGGGCTTTTTTGTTTGTTAAACATTACACGAATAAGGACGAAACAAATGAATCATTTTATTTACCGTGATAATCAGCTTTTTGTTGAAAATATAGCCATTCAAACTATTGTCGAAAAACACGGAAGCCCTTGTTACATTTATTCCCGCGCCACATTAGAACGTCATTGGCACGCTTTTAATGATGCTTTTGGCTCGCAAGCTCACACAATTTGTTACGCGGTCAAAGCGAATTCAAACATTGGTGTTTTAAATGTGTTGGCGCGATTAGGCTCAGGTTTTGACATTGTGTCAATCGGCGAATTACAACGGGTTTTACAAGCAGGTGGCGACGCAAAAAAAGTCGTTTTTTCAGGCGTTGGCAAACGCGCCGATGAAATTCGTGACGCTTTAAAATTAGGCATTCGCTGTTTTAATATCGAAGTATTAGACGAACTCGAACGCATTAACCAAATTGCGGGGAAATTAAATGTTATTGCTCCAGTGTCATTTCGTGTAAATCCAGATGTTGATGCAAAAACACATCCTTATATTTCAACAGGTTTGAAAGAAAATAAGTTCGGCATTGCGGTTGAAAATGCGCTTGAAGCCTATCATCATGCCGCATCATTGAAAAATATCGAAGTCGTTGGCATTGATTGTCATATTGGTTCACAACTGACGGAAACCCGCCCATTTTTAGACGCACTTGATAAAGTGTTAGCGTTAGTTGAAAAATTAAAAGCTGCGGGAATTACGCTTAAACACTTAGATTTAGGCGGTGGTTTAGGGATTCAATATAACAACGAAACGCCGCCAGAACCCGCTGAATATATTGGCGCAATTTTGGAACGTTTAGGCGAAACAGAGTTAGAAATTATGCTTGAACCTGGTCGGGCAATTGTGGGGAATGCAGGTATTTTAGTGACTCGCGTTGAATACTTAAAACCGACTGAACATAAAAATTTTGCGATTGTTGACGCAGCAATGAATGATTTAATTCGCCCATCACTTTACGGTGCATGGCAAGACATAATTTCTGTTGATTTGAATAGCACTGCACCTGAAATGACGTGGGACATCGTAGGACCTGTTTGTGAAACGGGGGATTTTTTAGGAAAACAACGCCCGTTGAAATTAACCGCAGGTGATTTGCTCGCAGTACGTTCTTCAGGTGCTTACGGTTTTACGATGAGTTCAAATTACAATTCACGTCCGCGTGTGGCTGAAATTATGGTTGATGGTGATGAAATTCATGTTGTTCGGGAACGCGAAACGCTTGAACAACTTTGGCAAGGCGAATACTTATTACCGTAATTTCACGCTCTTTAACGCAAGGATAGTTTTATGGTCAGTTTTGCCGACACGTTTGAACAACAACAATTAAAAGATTTTGCTGAAAAAGCCTACCTCGATTATTCGATGTATGTGATTTTAGACCGCGCGTTGCCACATATTTCAGATGGCTTAAAACCTGTGCAACGGCGCATTATTTATGCAATGTCAGAACTCGGTTTGAATGCGTTGGCAAAATACAAAAAATCAGCGCGAACGGTTGGTGACGTGTTGGGTAAATATCATCCACACGGTGATTCGGCTTGTTACGAAGCAATGGTTTTAATGGCGCAACCGTTTTCGTATCGTTACACACTCGTCGATGGGCAAGGCAATTGGGGTTCACCCGATGACCCGAAATCGTTTGCCGCGATGCGTTACACCGAATCGAAATTAACGCCTTACGCCAACACACTTTTAAATGAACTCGAACAAGGCACGGTTGAATGGACAGATAATTTTGATGCCTCAGAACCCGCTATATTAATTATTAACCATTCACAAAATAAAAATGAAAAATTTAATATGCTTAATGTTTGGAGCAGCCCTGTTGTCTCTGGCTTCATGCCAGAAGATCGATAACTGGGACGAACCTGGTTCCCGGTTATATGGGAATGTGATCGATACCTATACGGGCTCAAATTTGTTGATGGACCAAAACGACTGGAGATCG
>CAIVBX010000318.1 GCA_903904275.1 uncultured Pseudomonadota bacterium | reverse complement strand
TATCAAGGCGCGACAAACGATTACTCACTTGTTCAAGCAACGCATAGTTTGGAAAACGTCCGTGATTATTAGCATACCAATGTTCCATTTCAGCGTTTAATTGCACTCGTTGTGCGGCGCATTCGGTAATTTGTTGTTTTAACCACGTCATACTGTTTTGTGGTGTTAATTCTGCAACGCGATAACGCAAGCCTTGATTGAAAATTCGCACGCCACCACCTTGCGCGGCGGTGTGATACAAGGCTTGCGCGTCAATCACTTCAACGCCTGCTAAATAATCAATTCCGAATTCATGAAATTGCGGCAACCACGGCGTTGTCGCGCCCATCAAAACCGTTTTGGCATTTGTCGAAAGTTCGGCAAGACGTGGAAAGGTTTTGTTTGGAAGTGAACTCGCCGTTAAAAATACCCAATCTGCATCAGGCAATAAAAATTCACACGCACTGCTAGGCAAATCGTCGCCAGTGGGCTGTTTTTCCAAAACACTCAGGTGCATTAAATCTTGGTATTGTTCGATGTTCGGATAATGCCCAATGACGACGATTTTTTTACCTTTTAATTGCGGCAAAAAATAATCAAAAACGGCGAGATTTGGATGTTGCGAGGTGTTATCAAGTGCAACAGAATCGGGCAGGGGACGATTGTTTAAACAACTGTTAATCGCCGCCATCGCGACTATCGCTTGATGCGGTTGCCATTGCAAAATCCATGCGGCTAAATCTTTCAGCGGTTTGCCTTGCAAATCACCCGACCACGGCAACGTTCGCGTAGCAAAATGCGGACTCATCGCTAAACCTGTGCCGTGTTTGGTTTGGCAAAGCGTCCACACTAAACCAATCATCACGTTATCGACGACGGCATCGGTGTCGCAGTGGTCAAGCAATAATTCATAAACGTGCTTTGGATTCATTGCGGCAATTCGAGTAGTTTGGCTTCGGTTTTGATGTTATCTTCGCGTCCCCAAGCGTTAATCGCTTCAACAAAAAACTGTTTTTTGCTCGGATGCGGTTGCACAACATCGTATTCAGCGTAAAAACTGCCGTCGCTGTTAAATTGAATTTGCCCGATGCGTTGTTTTTTTTCGTTGTACCAATAACCCGCTAAATTTGAATCTTGCGTCAACGGGTCAAGGATTAAACGAAATTCAGCATCTTCAAATACGGGTAATTGAATCGGCGTTTGCACCGAAAATCCCAATTTCACAATCGCTTCGCTGATACGCTGACAAATCACTTTGCCGAAAGCACGTTGATTATCGATTTGCTCTTTCAGGCTCACGATTACCAAACCTCAGCAGGGACTTTTAACGCTTCAACAGGTTTTCCACCGAGTAAATGCTCGTCGATAATCGTTGCCACATCGTCTTTGGTCACATTGCCATACATCACGCCTTCGGGATAAACGAGGACGTTCGTGCCAAACATGCAAGGTCCCATGCAGCCTGTGTTGGTTAAACCGATTTTTTCAAACAAGTTGCGACTTTGAATTTGATTCATAAATTCTTCCATCACACTCGCGCAACCTTTCGCGCCACATGAACCGCGCGGATGTCCTTGTGGACGATTTTGCGTGCAAATAAAAACGTGTTTCTCTGGTCTTGGCATAACGGCAATCCTCTTTTAAATAGCTTTGTGCTGATGAGTAAAACAATTTTTTGGACATACTTTTGAACACGCTTCACAGCCGATACAATCATCTGGATTTTTCAAACTCATGACCATGCTGTTGTCGTCATCGTCTTCAAAATCGCCGTACTCATCGTCAAATTCTTCAACGATTTCGTCTTTGTCGATTAAATTGAAAACGTCGCGTGGACAAACTTTAAAACACCGTCCACACGCAATGCAGGTTTTTTGGTTTAAATTCGAAACGTAATTGGGTGTCCAAACCGTGCCACCAAAAGTTGTACCTGTTACAAATTCGCTCATTTTTCCTCCTCACGCGCCGCTGGCAGCCAGAAATTTTTTGTTCGCTTCGTCCCACGCTTTGCAGGCATCGAAAGTGGCTTGGGCAATGCCCATCAATTCGCCGTAAGCGTCAGGCAAACGGTCTTCGATTAAGTCGTGTAATTCCATTGCTTTTTCGCTGGCGAGACGTTTATTTTTTTTCACGTCTTTTTCTAATTTTTTGAGTTCTTCGTCAGTCATTTCTAACTCCTTAGGCTTCAGCGACTTCTTTATATTTTTCAATTAACTCGGCAGCTTTATCGACGACTTCTTCGGTTTTCACACACATTTCTTCAAGGCTTGGGAAACCAAAACGATGCACGTCGCGCAAAATTTTATCGACCACAATCAGTTTTCCAGTCAACACAAACGCGCGTCCAAAACCTTCGTGCGTGATGTTAATAACGGGAACTGCCATGAGTTTGGTTTTTTTCTCAACCAAATTTGCAATGG
>CAIVBX010000317.1 GCA_903904275.1 uncultured Pseudomonadota bacterium | reverse complement strand
CCACGCGATTGGCGCCGAGCGCGACGGCCTGCTTCAACATCCAGCGCTGGTTGGTGTCAACGCTCCAGTTCCACACGCCGTTCGTCGGCTCGAAGCCGGGGATTTTGGCGCGGTATTGCAGCGTGTTCGGGATGCCGGGATTTTCCCCGCCGCCGATATTGTAACGGACGATGTTGAGCTTGAGCGTGGTGAAGGCCAGCGCCGCGTAGTTGGTGCGGTTGGCATAGCCGCCGCAGACATTCGCCCACCAACACAACGACGTTCCCCAGGTCTGAATTTGATTTCTTTAATCTGAATTTGTTTTTGATTTTTCTTAGCAATGGCTAGTTTCTTACTTTGCTCAAACTGGAATTTGCCATAGTTCATAATTTTACAAACTGGCGGATCCGCGTTCGGCGAAATTTCAACTAAATCTAAATCCGCGTCGTAAGCGATTTTCTTCGCTTCGTCTAACGGAATGATGCCAAGCGACTCACCGTCTGCGCCTGTTACACGAACCCGACGAGCGGTAATCATGTCATTTAAGCGCGTTTCATCTTTTTTCGCAGCGATACCTTAATCCTCCACGTTAATTATTCTTTGTTTGCGATAACTTGCGCGAGTTTTGCGCTAAAGTCTTCCATCGACAAACTACCTAAATCTTCACCCTTCTGAGTGCGTACCGTCATTTTTTGTTCTTCTAATTCCTTGTCACCGATAATGACAAGATACGGGACACGTTGCATAGAATGCTCGCGGATTTTAAACCCGATTTTTTCATTTCTCAAGTCAATCTTGACGCGAATGCCTTTTGATTCAAGCGTTTTAAAGACTTGCTGTGCGTAATCGTTGTGACGTTCTGCAATCGTTAAAACCTCAACCTGAGTAGGGGCAAGCCATGCAGGGAAAGTTCCCGCGTGTTGTTCAATCAAAATTCCTGTGAAGCGTTCAAGCGAACCCAAAATTGCGCGATGCAACATCACAGGCACTTGCCGCGAACCATCTTCGGCAACAAAACTTGCACCTAAACGTCCAGGCATTGAAAAATCGACTTGAATTGTGCCACATTGCCAAACGCGACCGATGCAATCTTTCAATGAAAACTCGATTTTAGGACCATAAAACGCGCCTTCACCAGGTTGCAATTCCCACGCTAAATTTTTTGCATTTAAAGCGATTTCTAACGCAGCCTCTGCTTTATCCCAAATTTCGTCGCTGCCAACACGATTTTCAGGGCGTGTTGAAAGTTTGATAATAACATCGTTGAAACCAAAATCTTTATAAACGTCAAAAAGTAAATCGATAAATGTCGCAACTTCGTCTTGGATTTGAGATTCAGCACAGAAAATATGTGCGTCGTCTTGGACAAAATTTCTAACACGCATCAAACCGTGTAACGTGCCAGATGGTTCGTTACGATGACACGAACCAAATTCCGCCAAACGAATCGGTAAATCGCGGTAACTTTTCATTCCTTGATTGAAAATTTGAACATGACAAGGGCAATTCATCGGTTTAATGGCATAATCACGATTTTCTGAATGCGACGTGAAAATCATTGCGCCGAATTTATCCCAATGTCCTGATTTTTCCCACAACGAACGATCAACAAGTTGTGGCGTTCTCACTTCGCCGTAACCATTTACACGCAATTTCTCACGAATATATTGTTCAATTTGTTGGTAAATCGTCCAACCTTTTTCATGCCAAAACACCATACCTGGTGCTTCTTCTTGAATGTGGAAAAAGTCTAACGTTTTTGCCAATTTGCGATGGTCGCGTTTTTCAGCTTCTTCTAATCGCGTTAAATAGGCTTGTAATTCCTTTTTATCCGCCCACGCCGTGCCGTAAATGCGTTGCAACATTTCGTTTTTCGCATCACCACGCCAGTATGCGCCCGCAATTTTCATCAATTTGAATGCGCCTAATTTTCCTGTACTTGGAACGTGAGGACCACGGCATAAATCGGTGAAATTACCTTGTTGATAAAGTGATAAATCTTGGTCAGCAGGAATGGATTCAATGATTTCAGCTTTATATTTTTCGCCTTGATTTTTGAAAAATGCGACGGCTTCATCACGCGATAAAACCGAACGTGAAACAGGGATATTTTCAGAAACTAATTGTTGCATTTTCGCTTCGATTTTTTCTAAATCTTCAGGCGTGAAGGGACGTGAATAGGCGAAATCGTAGTAAAAGCCGTTTTCGATGACAGGGCCAATCGTGACTTGTGCTTCAGGGAATAATTGTTTGACCGCCTGCGCTAAAAGATGTGCGGTTGAATGGCGAATAACATCAACGCCTTCTTCATCTTTTGCCGTGATAATTTGCAGTTGTGCGTCGTTTTGAATAATCGTGCTGGCATCAACGATTTGT
>CAIVBX010000316.1 GCA_903904275.1 uncultured Pseudomonadota bacterium | reverse complement strand
TCAACGCTAAATATGTTTGTGTCTTACATCGAGGGTGATTGTGAGGATTTAAATAAACACGATATTTCGGGCGTTATTTACAGCGTATTGGCTGAACTTGATGATGTTAATGCCGTGCTAAATGCCCACCACAAAGCGAATCACGATTCAAGCAAACAGGTCGAAGCACTCGTCCACGGCGAAAATAAATCAGTTCGCTAAAAATCAAAAATCCTGTTGCTTTGTGGTGACGGGATTTTTTTTGCGCCTGAAATTCGGGTGTGGCGCGGGTTGTAGTTGAAAAATGTTCAATTTTCCTTAATAGGAAAAACGGACAAAAACCGTTATTTTCAAGGGTTACACTTGTCCCGTACTTTCACTTTAACGGAACAAAACAATGAAAATTTTACGACCCTCTGAAATTCAAAAAATAACTGGTATGTCAAAAGCGACTATTTGCCGATTGATGTCAAATGGAACGCTGCCAAAAGTGCAGCTCTCGGTACGAACTGTTGGTGTATCGGAAGATGACCTTAACGCTTACCTCAAAAATGCTCGCGTAACGCCTGCAAATGTGGAGTGATTTTTATGAACTTTTACCGTCTGCCAGAAACGCAAAAGCCACGCGATAATTCTATCAACGTGGCTCACGCGAATTCGGTACACTTGCCAAGTGTTAGAAGTTTCAGACCTTCTAACTCGCAAATTCCAACCGCTACAACGGTGTGAATAAGGTGGCAATTCGAGTGCTAACTATGCACGAAATCCGCCTAAATTTCAAAGTGGCTTTAATGTCACGCCTCGTTTTATCGGTTGTTTCAATCACATTTATTGAGACAACATCATGACCCTAAAAAATTACAGTTACAGCGATATTGTCGCCGAATTCACAAACGCATTAGCCGCTTATGGTATTGCGCCCAGCGAATCAATTGTATTCGACACATTTACCCGCTTTCATGTTGAAGGCGATAGTAAGGGCAGTAAAAACGGCTTTTATATTGTTCACAGTAACGGCTTGCCCGCTGGTGCATTTGGTTGTAACAAGCGCGGCATTGCTGAAAACTGGTGCATTAAAAACGCCAACGAATTAACCGACATTGAACGCGCCACCTTTCATGAACAAATGACGCAAGCACGGGCAGTGCGCGAAAAATCCGATGCTGAAAAACACCACGCCGCCCGCATTGATGCTGAAAAACGCATTACGACCGCCACAACACCCGCCCCCGACAATCCACACCAGTATTTAATCAACAAAAACGTTCAAGGCTACGGCGTTCTAATTGAAGGTGAAAACCTTTTAATACCTGCCCGCGACGTGAACGGCAAAGTGTGGACAGTTCAAACAATTACACCCAATGGCGAAAAACGCTTTTTATCGGGCGGCAAAAAACAAGGCAACTTTCACTTAATCGGCAATGAAATCAAAGATAACGGTTTTAATCAGTTAATCGTTTTAGGCGAAGGTTATGCCACTGGTGCAACAGCTTATGACGCGCTAAACAAAAAATATCCTATAGCCGTTTGTTTTGATAGCGGCAATTTAGAACCCGTCGCGCTTGCCTTGCGTGAAAAATACCCGCGCCTAAAAATCTTAATCGCTGGTGACAATGACGCTTTCACAGAAAACGGCAACACGGGCAAAGATAAAGCACAAAAGGCGGTTTATGCCCTGACAGGTGGCGCGGCTTATGTGTTGCCTGATTTTACGACCGTTACAAAAGCTGAAATTCAAGCGGCAATGTTAGCGTCACAGGGTAGCGGTGATGACTGGGGCAATGAAAAAAGCGCGAAACGAAAACAACAAATTGAACGATTGAAAAATGAACGTTTAGCCGAATACAACGACCGCAAACCAACAGATTTTAATGATGTGGCTGCATGGTTAGGCGTGGCGCGTGTGCGTGAACAACTCGAAAACGGCGTTGAAAGTATCAGCTTGATAACCGTAGAAGGTGGCAAATTACCGCAAATCATTAAAAAGATTGAAGGTGAAATGATTTTTAACGGGGGCAACTTATACCAGCGGGCGGGTTCGTTGGTTCGTGCTATCCACACTGAAAAAGCGATTGAAGAAAAAGGCGTAACCATACCCGCCAACACCTTGACCATTCACGCTATAAATGAAACATGGTTATCGTGTTATTTCACGAAAATAGCAAAGTGGCAAAAGTACGACAAACGTTTTAGATGCTACGAACGCATTGATGCCGAACCTAAATACTCGCATACCTATTTTTCACTTGTTGGCGATTGGAATTTACCCGTGTTGCGTGGAATTATTGAATGTCCAACATTGCGCCGTGATGGTTCGTTATTACTCAAAAACGGTTACGACAAGGCAAGCGGTTTGTATGTGGATTATCAAGGCGAAAACGTGAACGTGTTGAACAATCCAACAAAACAAGACGCTTTAGACGCTTTAGAAATTCTCAAACAACCACTTAAAGATTTTTCGTTTTTAGCTGAAATCGACCGCGCTGTAATCCTAGCCGCAATACTAACCGCCGTCGTGAATTACTCGATACCAACAACGCCGTGGTTTGCCATTGATGCGCCAATTATGGGAAGTGGTAAATCATTACTTGCTGACATTGTTTCAATGATTGCCACGGGGCGTAAAGCAACCGTAATTTCACAGGGTAACGACGAAACGGAAGACGAAAAACGCTTAGGTGCATTGCTTATGCGGGGCGTGCCATTACTGAATTTAGACAACATCGAACGACCTGTAAGTGGTGACATGATTTGTAGCATGACCACACAAACGCAAGTATCAATCCGACAATTAGGGCAATCAAAAATGATTGATTTACCTACCAATTGCACAAAATTAGCCACTGGTAACAATATCGTTTTCAAAGGCGATATGACCCGCCGCGTTTTACTTTGCCAACTTGACCCGCAATGTGAACGCCCCGACGCTCGAAAATTCGACATTGATTTAAACGAATGGATACCCGCAAACCGTCATAGATTACTAAGCGCGGCATTGACTGTGTTACGCGGCTACATTCACGCGGGCAAACCGTTAGCGGGGCAAATCACGCCTTATGGTTCGTTCGATGACTGGAATAACTTAATCCGTGCGTCGCTTTTATGGTTAAGCGTTGCTGACCCAATGGAAACACGCCAACGATTAGAAAGTAGCGACCCTGTAAAAAGTGAATTAGGGGCAGTGTTGGCGTTGTGGAATCGTGCATTTAGTGGACAGGGTAAAACCACCGCCGAAATTGCTGAATCGTGCGAATTATCGCAAAACGCGGATTTAAAACACGCGCTTATGGATGTTGCGGGCAGTATGCGCGGCGGCAACGTTGTAGACGCAAGGCGGCTAGGTTATTGGCTTAAAAAATATCAAAACCGTGTTGAAGGCGGGTTAAGGTTTGAAAAATCGGGCGTAGATAGTCACTCGAAAGTTGTTTTTTGGATTGTGCGAAAAGTTGCGGGTAATGCGGGTAATGCGGGTAATGATTCTGTGCTGACTTCAAAAAGTGGCAACAACTTAGTTAATGCCATTTCAATAGATATGAGTGAAAACATTACCCGCAATCACCCGCATAACCCGCAAACCGCCCCCGATTCTGACATTGAGGAATTTTAAAAATGGACTCGAAAACTATCTTGAATCAAGCCTTAACACTTGGCGTAACGCTTTACACGCAAGGCGGCAAGCTACTCGCACGCCCCGCGCAATGCCTGACAGACGAATTACGGGCGGCTATCAAATCGCACAAAACAGAATTACTCGAATTACTCACGCCAAAACAAAAACGGGCAATTGTTCGATTTAAGTTATTGAACGGGCAGGGCGGCGTGGTGATTGGTGACGATACGGATACGCCCGAATCTTTGATTGATGATTTGCGCTTTAAATTTGGCAACAGATTAGATCCTTCACTTTTTAACTAATAGGACGCAGAAAAAATGACCACAATTATCTTTGACGAAAACGGACACCGAATGACTAACCCAATGACTGCGAGAATGGCAGAGTTAAAACGCCGTGCCAGTCAGCAAACAGAATCGAGCGGTGAAATATGGCAACCGATTGAAGGCGATATGCTTTGCGGCGTAATCATTGGCACAGAAACCACTAACACCAGGCTTTACGGGCAACAAACCTTGATGGTGATTCAAAACGAAATAGGCGCGATAGTGAAAACATGGCTCACGCCTTGGTTACAAAGTCAGTTGCAAGCGCAAGGTGGTGAAGTGGGTGATTTACTTGCCTTAACGTTTGGCGGTAAAAAAGTCACGAAAGCAGGTAGGCATTTCAACGCTTACACATTGGTTGTCGAAAAGGCGTGAACCCAAACAAGTGTTACAGGTAACGCAATCTGATATAATGACCGCTTAATTACTGACTGGAATAGCACCATGATTTACGACGGCACAACGTCACTCGATAAGGCGATTGCTTTAGATTTAGGGTTATGCGCGGTTAAAAACATTCGCAAATTAAAGATTTTGAAATATCGGGCAATTGAGGCGTTAGGGTTAGACATTGCACACGGGGCGAAAATTAACGATAGCGGCGATAAGCTCAAAATCTACGAATGGTTAAAGGCATACAGTTTGTTGACCGAACCACCAACGGATTTATCAATGGTGCAAGCGTTTGTTACGCAATCGAACCTTGAACCACCTTTGCCGATTGAACCCGCGATTGATAACGTAGTACCAGTAACGCAAAAACGAAACAAAACTAAGCGTGATAAGCGGTTTAGCGGTTTTACTCGAATATCATTTAATGTTACAGGTAACACACAACGCCAACATATCAGCTTAGAACCTGAATTTATAAAAGCACTCGAATTGATTGCACCCGCTAATCGTAATCAGTGGTTAAGCGATACAGTTAGCAGTTGGATTGCGGCAAATGGCGTTGAATCAAGCACCCGCATTGTGAAATGTGAAATCGTGAATGAACTGATTGAACGGGCAAAAGGCGGCTAATTATGGAATTCGATGATAATTATTTTCATAGATTGAGAATTAACGACGAAAACGTAAGGGCGGCAAAACTCGAAAATACGGCGGATGTTTTAAAAGCGGATTCTCAAGTTACCTATTTTGTTGAGCAAGACATAAACAATAACCAAAAGAAGGCACGAATGGCGTTAGATTCTACGGTGCGTGCAAGCCTTACCATGCGCGAATATACGGATGTTGCGAGTTCAGATTTGCCGACAATGGTTAATGAGTTACGAAACCAATGCGCCAATTTCAACGCCGAATCAACATTGATTGCTCAAGCCGTCACGTTAGACGCGATATTCAACAATTTAGCCACGCAAGCCGCCTGTGTTGGTTGGAACACCAACACCGATAAAGCAGAACAGTTATTACGTTTGGCATTACGGGCGCAGAATCAAGCGGGTAAGACGTTGCAAGTAATTCTACAAAATCAGCAAAACAAACTATTGAATGGAGCTAAACCCAATGACAGCGTGGACACCAGCAAGACGGTTGAAGCAATCGAAGGCAATAAAACAGTGGCAACCTTGGTTAAATTCGACGGGCGCAAAAACAAAAGAAGGGAAAAAATCGGTATCCCAGAATGCGTTTAAAGGGGGTAAGCGTCCGATGCTCTTAGCTTTATCGAAAGTGTTACGCGAACAACGAAATTTAATTGATGCGAAACTAAAATGTGCGTGAAGTTGGCGTTTTTATGATGCAAAAGAGGTTCTAAAATAATGACGGTAAATTTAACTATTTCGCGCCACACACTGAAAATAATTTGTGACCGAATGCGGGAATCGAGGGAAATTTCTGGTTTCAATCAAGACG
>CAIVBX010000315.1 GCA_903904275.1 uncultured Pseudomonadota bacterium | reverse complement strand
TTGCTTTATCCAACGTTGAATCCACTCAAATCACTTGATGACCAGAAAAAAATTGATTTTTTAAAACAAATTGATAGCCAAACTCGCGCCTTAGATTCACGGATTGAAGAAGTAATTGTGAGCTTATCAGGCGTTCACGAACATATTTTAGTGGCAAACCAAGATGGTCATTTACTTGCCGATGTTCGCCCACTCGTGCGTTTGAATGTGACAGTTATCGTGGTTGAAAATGGCAAACGTGAACAAGGTAGCATGGGCGGTGGTGGACGTTGTGATTATGCGATGTTCTTTGAGCAAGATACCGCGATGAATTACGCGCGTGAAGCAGTGCGTCAAGCATTAGTCAATTTAGAAGCAGACGAAGCACCCGCAGGAAATATGACGGTGGTGTTAGGTGCTGGCTGGCCTGGTATTTTATTGCATGAAGCGATTGGTCACGGTTTGGAAGGCGACTTTAATCGCAAAAGCACGTCAGCATTTAGCGGACGTGTTGGCGAGCGAGTTGCATCAGAATTATGCACAGTTGTTGATGATGGGACTTTACACGGGCGACGCGGTTCATTGAGCATCGACGACGAAGGCACGCAAACCGAAAACACGGTGTTAATCGAAAATGGGATTTTAAAAGGGTATATGCAAGACCGTTTGAATGCACGATTGATGGGCGTTGCACCGACGGGGAATGGTCGGCGCGAATCTTACGCTCATTTACCGATGCCACGCATGACGAATACTTATATGCTCGCAGGGAAACATCAACCAGACGAAATTATTGCATCGGTAAAAAAAGGCTTGTACGCCAAAAATTTTGCTGGTGGACAAGTTGATATTACGTCGGGAAAATTTGTGTTTTCTGCCAGCGAAGCCTATTTAATCGAAAATGGCAAAATCACGCGCCCTGTCAAAGGAGCAACCTTAATTGGAAATGGTCCTGATGTGTTAACGAAAGTGTCAATGGTTGGCAACGATTTAGAACTCGACAGTGGCGTGGGAACGTGCGGAAAAGATGGTCAAAGCGTTCCTGTTGGTGTTGGTCAACCGACTTTGAAAATTGACGGTTTGACCGTTGGTGGAACGAAAGTTTAACGTTTTTGGATTTTATTATTTTCGATAGATAAACGGCGAATTTTTCGCCGTTCAAAAAATTGCACACCGATAAACGTTACCCATGAAACTAACGCTAAACCACCAAGCAATGCGCTATATGCAATTTGCCACGGAATGCCTTGTGTCATCATTGAAAATTCGGACATTCCGCCAATTCCTGCAATCACGTTTAACGGCATAAAAACCAAACTAATCACCGTTAAGCGTTTCAAATCTTTATTTTGATTAACGTTAATGAAACCGACCGTTGCGTCCATTTGGAAGTTGATTTTATTAACTAAAAAAGACGTATGACCATCAAGTGATTCAATGTCGCGTAAAATTTCGCGCACATCTTCATGTTGGCTTTCTGATAAAAATTTCCCACGCATCAAAAATGATAACGCGCGGCGGGTATCTAAAACATTTCGCCGAATTCGCCCGTTTAAATCTTCCTCTTCGGCAATCGCGGCAAGAATTTTCGCGGCTTCTTCGTCTGTCATGTACGATTTGAAAACTTGTCGTCCGACGGCTTCCAATTCGGTGTAAATATCTTCGAGCGCATTCGCAGAATACTCGACATCAGCCGCATACAAATCAAGCAACAAATCTTTTGCATCAGAAATATAATCCGATTCTGCACGAGCGCGAAGGCGTTGCAATCTAAACGCTGGCAATTCTTCGCTGCGAACTGAAAAAAGTGTGTCTTTTTTTAACACAAATGCAACCGCGACGTTTCGAGATTCATCTTTTCTATCGAGTAAAAAATCCGAATGCAAATGCACTTCGCCATTATCTTCAACGTAAAAACGCGCACTGGTTTCTAAATCGGTTAAATCATCAGGATTCGGTAAATCGACCTCGAAAACATCTTGCGCCCAATTCAAATGTTCATCTTCAGGCATCACCAAATCAATCCAAATCGGTTTTGCGTGAATTAAATCTGCTTTAGTTTCGAGTGGAATTTGGCGCAACAAACCGTCATGCAAATCAAAAACACGAATCACCATATTTCGATTTTTAGGACGAAAATCAGCGGCTAATTCAACGCGCGTGTCGTAAGGCATCGCAATTAAAACATCTTCTTTACGGCTTTCGGGAATTAAATCCCAAACAATTTGCCTATCTTCTGGTGAAAAAACCTCCAGCATTTGCACAACGGAATCGGTATCAAGTTGTTCAAGCAAACGTTGTAATTCCACTAAATTTTGTTTTTTCACCAATTCTTCAACAAGTCGATGCCGCGCTAAAACACCACGCACATTTAATATGGTTTCTTGCGTGTAATTTTCAGGCGTGTCGTTCATGGTCGCATCCAACGTTGGTGATTAAAAATTGGTGAAAATTATCGCATAAATTGCAATTCACTTGATTGCTCAGTGACTTTATCAAAACTGTTCATCCCAAATATCGCTTTTGTTTACATTATTTGTGATAAGGCAAATAATCATCTTTCTCAATTATCATTTAAAAAAAAGAAAATCTCATGACAGACACATTCCACCAAGGTAATCTCGAATTACAAAACCATTTTGATTCCCGAAAATTAGCTGATCGTGTGCATGAATTGATTGTTCATGAAGAAATTACCGACGAAGAACGCGCGTTTATTGAATCGCGCGATATGTTTTTTATCAGCAGTGTCGATGATCAAGGTCGTCCGACCGTTTCCCACAAAGGTGGTGCGACGGGTTTTGTGCGGGTGATTGATGAGAAAACGATTGCGTTTCCTGATTACGATGGCAACGGGATGTTTTTAACAACAGGGAACATTGCGTTAAATCATGAAGTCGGTTTGTTGTTTATTGATTTTGAAAATCCACAACGTCTGCGTTTGCATGGCACAG
>CAIVBX010000314.1 GCA_903904275.1 uncultured Pseudomonadota bacterium | reverse complement strand
TGTTGAATATCCTTCACCACATGGCAATGGCAAAATTCGTGGTTATTTAGTTCAACCAGCGCAATTCAAAGGCAAGTTGCCGACCGTTTTGGTTATTCACGAAAATCGGGGTTTAAATCCACACATCGAAGATATTGCGCGGCGGATTGCATTAGATAATTTTATTGCGTTTGCGCCAGATGCGTTATTTCCTGTTGGCGGTTATCCCAATGATGAAGATAAAGCCCGTGAACTGTTCAAAAATTTAGACCAAAACAAAACAAAAGCCGATTTTTTAACTGCCGCACACATTTTGAAAAAATTACCACACAGCAATGGCAAAGTCGGAGCAGTTGGATTTTGTTACGGTGGCGGCATTGTGAACTTTTTGGCGACGAAAATTCCTGATTTGGGCGCGGCGGTGGCTTTTTATGGTAATCAACCTACAGCCGAAGACGCGGCAAAAATTAAAGCTCCTTTATTGTTGCATTATGCAGGCGCAGATGAGCGTATCAATGCGGGTTGGTCAGCGTATGAAACCGCGTTGAAAGCTGCGAATGTGAATTATGAAGCGCACGTTTATCCTGCAGTTCAACACGGTTTCAATAACGACACAACGCCGCGTTACGATGCCGCAACAGCAAAATTAGCATGGGATAGAACGATTAGTTTTTTTAATGTTTATTTGCGCGACGGTTAATGATTAAAACGCTATGAAAACAACGATTACTGTTTGGGATTTGCCTTTGCGATTGTTTCATTGGTTGCTTGTATTTGCTGTGATTGGCGCGTATTTCACAGGGAAGTTTGGCGGTAATCTCACCGATTGGCACGACCGTTTGGGCGGTTTTATTTTTGGATTGTTGGTATTTCGATTGATTTGGGGATTTGTCGGTACAACACACGCGCGTTTTAGCAATTTCATTCCGAATGTCTCTAAATTAACCACTTACATTAAAGGCAACTGGCAAGGCGTTGGACATAATCCAGCAGGCGCATTGGCTGTGATTGCGTTGTTATCGACACTTTTATTTTTAGTCGTAACAGGTTTATTTGCTAATGATGACATTGCCTTTGAAGGGGCATGGTTTCATCTCATTTCAAAAGAACTCAGCGACAAATTAAGTGGTTGGCACAGCTTGGCATTTAACGTGTTGCTTGGATTAGTTATTTTGCATCTTAGCGCATTGATTTTTTATCAAGTCGTTAAAAAAACAAATCTCGTTTTACCCATGCTTACAGGCAAAAAACAACTGCCTGATAATTTCGCATCTTCTTCAATCATTCCCATCACAACATCACATTTTATTTTTACGCTACTCGCCGCAACGTTCATCGTTTGGGGCGTTTGGCATATTTAAATCATCGAGGTTAAAAACATGAAAACAAAACTTTTACTCAGTTTAGCGCTTGTAACTGTCGCATCAACGGCTTTTTCTGAAACGGTTGAAAAACAAATTAAATTTCGTCAATCGGCGTATGAATTTTTAGGTTGGAATACAGGAAAAATTAAAGCGCAAGTTGCCGACCATCCTGAAACCTACAAC
>CAIVBX010000313.1 GCA_903904275.1 uncultured Pseudomonadota bacterium | reverse complement strand
CTTCAACACAAACAGATTTTCAATATACCGTCACCACGCAAGGACGTTTGTTAGAACCTGAGCAATTTGCCAATATCGTCGTTAAACAAAGTACAAACGGTGAAGTTGTTTATCTAAAAGATGTCGCACGAATTGAATTGGGCGCGAAAGATTACAGCTCGCGTTTGCTATTGAATGGCGACGCGGCAGTGGGTTTAGCAGTGTTTCAAATGCCTGGTTCCAATGCTTTGGAAACCAAACAAGGCATTGTTGATGCAATGGAAAAGCTGAAAACACACTTTCCAAAAGGGGTAGATTACAAGCTCGTTTATGACACCGTGGTTTTCGTACAAGAATCTATTGATGCGGTAATAAAAACGCTATTTGAAGCGATTTTATTAGTGGTGTTAGTCGTTGTCGTATTTTTGCAAAACTGGCGAGCCACGATTATTCCGTTGTTGAGCGTCCCTGTTTCGTTAATCGGAACGTTTGCAGTCATGTCAGCGTTAGGTTTATCGCTCAATACGTTGTCGTTGTTTGGCTTGGTTTTAGCGATTGGAATTGTGGTGGATGACGCAATTGTCGTGGTTGAAAATGTTGAACGGCATATTGCATTAGGTTTATCTGCCAGAGATGCCACTCGAAAAGCGATGCAAGAAGTTGTCGGACCAATTATCGCGACATCGTTAGTTTTAGCAGCGGTTTTTGTACCGACAGCATTTATTACAGGTGTATCGGGAGCGTTTTACAAACAATTTGCCTTAACCATTGCTGTTTCTACGTTAATTTCAGCCTTCAATTCATTAACGTTAAGTCCCGCACTTTGCGCGTTATTACTCGACCGAGCGCATCATCACCAAGACTTATTTACTCGTGTACTGGAAAAATTATTCGGTTGGTTTTTTCGTGGTTTTAACCGTTTTTTCGATTCATTCAGTCACGGTTACGCGCAATTAGTTGGGCGTTTAATTCGCATGACAGCCGTCGTATTAGTTTTGTATGTCGGTTTGAATAGCCTTAATTGGTTGGCATTTGAAAAAGTCCCCGTCGGTTTTATTCCGCAACAAGACCAAGGCTATTTAATTTTATATGCCCAACTTCCCGATGCCGCGTCAGTCGGTCGCACTGAAGAAGTTGTCAAACAAGCGAATGAAATTCTAAAAAATACCGAAGGTGTAAAAAATATCGTTGCTTATGCGGGTTGGTCGGTTTTAACAGGTTCAACACAATCGAATGTCGCCACTATTTTTGTACGTTTAAAAGATTTTGACGCACGAAAAGGACATCCCGAAATGTCTGCCGATGCGTTGGTTAAAACATTAGGGCAAAAAATGGCGCAAATTCCGAATGGATTTATTAAGGTATTTGCGCCACCACCTGTGCGTGGCATGAGTTCAGTCGGTGGATTTAAATTACAAATTCAAGACCGTTCCAATGCGGGAATTACTGAATTGCAACGTGTGAATACGGAATTTGTTGCAAAAGGAAATCAGCAAGCAGGTTTAGTTGGCTTATTCAGTACCTTTCGCGCTGATGTGCCGCAACTTTTTGTCGATGTTGACCGCACACGCAGTAAAACGATGGGCGTACCGTTAAATGAAATTTTTGATACGTTGCAAATCTACTTAGGTTCATTGTATGTCAATGATTTCAACAATTTTGGGCGAATTTATCAAGTCATCGCCCAAGCCGATGCCGAATTTAGAATGCAACCTGAAGATATAACCAAATTAAAAACTCGTTCAACAAATGGAAATACTGTGCCATTAGGTTCGCTAGTTAATGTTCAAAACATCACAGGTCCTGACAAAATCACTCGCTACAACATGTATCCCGCCGCCGAAATCAACGGTAGCACGTTACCTAGCGTGAGTTCTGGGCAAGCAATCGAGTCGATGAGCAAATTATTAAATGCCGAATTGCCAGCTGGTTTTGATTTTGAATGGACGGAAGTTAGCTTGCAACAAGTGTTAGCGGGTAATGTGGCGTATTTAGTATTTCCATTAAGCGTGTTATTTGTGTTTTTGGTATTAGCCGCACAATATGAAAGCTGGTCTTTGCCATTCACGGTGATTTTAATTGTGCCAATGTGTATTTTATCGTCGATGGCGGGCGTTTGGTTGAGCGATATGGATAACAACATTTTTACGCAAATTGGCTTTATCGTTCTGGTTGGTTTGGCGAGTAAAAACGCAATTTTGATTGTTGAATTTGCTAAACAGCGACAAGAACAAGGGCTTGATAAATTTGCGGCGGTTATCGATGCAGCAAAAGTGCGATTACGCCCGATTTTAATGACTTCATTTGCATTTATTTTAGGTGTATTTCCGTTAGTGATTGCCCAAGGCGCAGGCTCTGAAGCACGTCGTATATTAGGTACAGCGGTATTTAGCGGCATGATTGGAGTAACGTTTTTTGGGTTGTTATTAACACCTGTTTTTTATGTTGCTGTGCAAAAATTCTTTCCAGCAAAATCAGTGGCAGAGAAAAAATCATGATGAATTTAAATCGAATGACAATGTTGATAACGGCGAGTTTATTAACCGCCTGTACAGTTGGACGTGATTATCAGTTGCCATTTTTCGCTACGCCTGACCATTTTTCAGAATCGGTAAAACCTGCGTTTTCTAACAAAACCATAGAATTAAAATGGTGGGAATTGTTTAAAGATTCACAACTCAGCGCGTTAGTGAATCAAACTATTCTGAATAATCATGATTTAAAAGTGGCTCACGCGAATTTGCGCGAAGCCCGTGCATTGTATATGGAAGCGGGATTAAATTTAGCTCCAACCGTCACAACACACAGCAATTACACCGAGCAATTACGCAGCGCGGGTTCAATGAATAATCGCGCTTTTGTGCCGCGTGAATTAAGCCTTTACAGTGCAGGTTTTGATGCGGCTTGGGAATTAGATTTGTTTGGACGAGTTCGGCGAAATATCGAAGCTAGCAATGACGAAGTTGGAATGCAGGAAGCTAGTCTTAATGATGTCAAAATCAGTTTAATTGCCGAAGTGGCTCGAAATTATTTTGAACTTCGCGGCTTGCAAAACCAGTTAGCTGTTATCAAAAACAATGTTGAAAACCAGCAGCAAACATTAGAAATTACACGAATGCGTGTTGAAAATGGACGCGGTACAGAACTTGATACGGCAAGAGTCGCCGCGCAACTCGATAATACTCGCGCCATTGTTCCGACATTGGAAATGGCGATTACTCAAGCAATTCATCGTTTAAGTGTTTTGACGGGACAGTTGCCTAACGCGCTTACAGCAAATTTATCAAAAGCGATTTCAATTCCAACATTGCCCGAAATGATTGCTGTTGGTAATCCTGCTGATTTATTACGCCGCCGTCCTGATATTCAAATAGTAGAACGGCGTTTAGCCGCTTCAACTGCTAGAATTGGGGTTGCTACAGCAGATTTATTTCCTAAAGTGACGTTTGTGGGTAGTATTTCCTTAGAAGCAAGTACCTTATCAAGCATGGGGGCAACAGGTTCAGATGCTTATTCGCTAGGACCTCGAATTAGTTGGGCGGCTTTAGATTTAGGTCGTGTTTATGCACGAATTAAAGCGGCTGATGCACGCGCTGAGGCTGATTTAGAAAGGTATCAGCAAACTGTTTTAGCTGCATTGGAAGAAACTGAAAATGCACTCGTCAGCTATAACAAGACAAAAGTGAAGCAAGATTTTTTAGCTTCAGCCGTTAAATCTAGCTTAAAAGCCTATGAATTAGCGCAATTACGTTTTAACGAAGGTGTGACGGACTTTTTGACCGTGTTGGATAGTCAATTACGTTTGTTGCAAGATCAAAATCAGTTAGCGCAAAGTCGAACGGAGACGGCAACAAAATTGGTAGCCGTTTATAAATCTTTAGGTGGGTGATATAGATAGCTAATGCGATTTATGATGAGGTAATAGAAAGTCAAAATCACTTGAGTTTCCATCAAATTAAATGGTGTTAGCGATAATGATTGTCTTCGCGGATTTTTGCGAAATTTTGAATTCCAATCGGTAATGTTTTTTTGCTCATGAAATTCTCTTTTGTTAGGCGTTACATTGAAATCGGCAAGCGATTCAACTCTGCTTTAATCAATTTCCAATTCGGCATAAATTGACTCATTAAACTGTGAAAGCGCGCGTTATGCGACGATTCAATCAAATGCGCCAATTCATGCACAACCACATATAGCTAACGCATCATAATTTGGAGTGATAATGTAGCTATATCACGGGTCGACGCACGAAACGGAGCAAATACCCCGCTAAGGAAGTTTGAGTAACTTTTTACCATCATTTCTCAATTCACCATTAGGTGAAACATGACGATAAAGTGTTTGTCGCGTGATACCTAATTCTTTGCACAACTCACTGATTTTTGTTTCTTTGTTTTCCATAGCTACTTGGGCTAATCGTAATTTCGCAGTGGTCATTTTATATGGTGCGCCTCCATTCCTTCCTCTTGCACGAACAGCATCTAAACCAGCTTTAGTGCGTTCCGAAATTAAATCCCTTTCAAATTCAGCTAATGCAGCCATCGTCCAAAGATATTTTGGATGGCGTTAAAATTTTACGTCGTTTAAATGCTGAAAATACTCGTAAGTTACCCGATGACATACCGACCAGTTTTGTGAAAAAACGATGGAAAGAAGTTGTTTTCAAAGGCAAAGATATTGATCGTCATTACTACGAATTGTGCTTGTTGTCGGAATTGAAAAACGTTTTGCGTTCAGGTGATGCGTGGGTTGAAGGCTCACGACAATTCAAGGTACCTGATTCCATTTGAAAAATTCACCGAACTCAAACAAAACCAAGCATTGCCCCCGCGTGTAAAAACCACGGAATTACTACTCGAAGTCGATCAATGGACAAATTTCACCGAACATTTCACGCACTTAAAAAGCAATGAAATTGCTGAAGATAAAACGCTTTTGTTGACTGCCATTTTGGCTGGAGGTATCAATCTGGGATTGAGCAAAATGTCCGAATCTTGTCCTGGCGTAACTTATTCAAAATTATCGTGGTTGCAAGATTGGCATATTCGTGACGAGACCTATTCGGCGGCGTTAGCGGTTTTAACGAACGCCCAATTGAAACAACCGTTTGGCATGATGCACTTGTTGGGTTTCAAATTAGCTCCACGAATCAGAAACTTGAGCGAAATCAAATTATTCTCCCCACCCAAACAGAACAAAAATTACACCGCGTTACAAACGATGATTAGCAGTGAGGAAATTATCAAAAATAATTGGGATGAAATTCAACGTTTAGCAGTTTCAATTCAACAAGGTTCTGCGACTGCATCGCTGCTGTTACGAAAACTCAGCAATTACCCACGTCAAAATGGTTTAGCCCTTGCACTACGAGAAATAGGACGAATTGAACGCACACTTTTCATCTTAGATTGGTTGGAAAATGTGGGGGATTTACGGCAACGTGTCACGGATGGCTTGAACAAAGGTGAATCCCGTAACGCTTTGGCTCGTGCTGTATTTTTTAACCGACTGGGAGAAATTCGAGATCGCAGTTATCAGCAACAGGCTTATCGTGCTGGTGGATTGGCGTTGGTTACATCTGCAATTGTTCTGTGGAACACGGTTTATATGGAAAAATCTGTGCAATTGATGAGCGAGCGGGGTGATAAATTTGAGCCAGATTGGTGCAAACATTTGTCACCGCTTGGTTGGGAACATATCGGCTTTAACTGGTGATTATGTTTGGAAGTTGAACGATAAAAAACTTTGATTTCAAATGGTTAAGTTTTTAGACGTTCCTTAACGGGGTATTTGCTCCGTTTCGTGCGTCGATCCGTACCCGTTCACATGGTTACGCAAAAATCGGTAAACGCTGTTTTGGAACACATTTAACTGGGGAGCGGAAGGACGAACTAATGCGATTGGCGCATTACTCAATGGAGTATTACTGACGGTTTCTTTGTTCTCTTTTAACGTTAATTCTGACATTTTTTATGCTTGGATGACGCAAGATTTGTT
>CAIVBX010000312.1 GCA_903904275.1 uncultured Pseudomonadota bacterium | reverse complement strand
TGAAGCCGAAGAATCTGAAAACTTCGGCGTAACATTCGCCAAACCACAGCTCGACATCGACAAAATTCGGGCATGGCGCATGAGCGTTACCAAAGGGCTGAATGACGGTTTAGGCGCGTTGGCAAAACAACGCAAAGTCACGGTTATTCAAGGTGTGGGAAGTTTTACAGGGGCGAATACGCTCGTTGTTGGTGATACGACGATTACCTTTGAAAATGCGATTATTGCTGCAGGTTCACAAGCCACTGAAATTCCCGTTTTCCCCAACGACGACCCACGTCTTTGGGATTCGAGCGATGCGCTTGCCTTGCCGTTTATTCCGAAAAAATTGTTGATTGTTGGCGGTGGAATTATCGGGTTGGAAATGGCGACGGTTTATCACGCGCTTGGCTCTGAAATTCACGTTGTGGAATTGATGGAGCAAATTATTCCAGGTTGTGACAAAGATTTGATTACGCCGCTGTTCCGCAAAATCAAAAAACAATACAAAAACATCTGGCTCGAAACCAAAGTCAGTGCGATTGAAGCGCAAGACGATGGTTTGAAAGTGTCGTTTGAAGGCAAAGGTGCGCCTGAATCGGAAATTTTCGACGCGGTTTTAGTCGCCGTTGGACGTAGACCGAATGGCAAAAAAATCGGTGCTGAAAATGCTGGCGTAGCGGTTGATGATTACGGTTTTATTGCCGTGGATAAACAACAACGCACCAACGTAGCGAACATTTTTGCGATTGGCGATATTGTCGGTCAACCGATGCTCGCGCATAAAGCGGTACATGAAGGCAAAGTTGCCGCCGAAGTGATTGCAGGGCATAAATCGCATTTCGACGCGCTGACTATTCCATCTGTCGCGTACACCGACCCTGAAATTGCGTGGATGGGTTTGACCGAAAATCAAGCCAAAGCGCAAGGCATCGAATACGAAAAAGGGGCGTTTCCGTGGGCGGCGAGTGGGCGTTCGCTGAGTATGGGACGCAAAGAAGGCATGACCAAAATTTTGTCCGACAAAGAAACAGGGCGCATTTTAGGCGCGGGTTTTGTTGGGACGAATGCAGGGGAATTGCTTGCGGAAGCGGTTTTAGCGTTGGAAATGGGCGCAGATATGCAAGACATTAGTTTGACCATTCACGCGCATCCGACGTTGTCTGAAACCTTTGCTTTTGCCGCTGAAATGATTGAAGGCACGATTACGGATTTGTATGTGAAGAAAGGGTAATCAGTTTGAAAACCGCGTTACTTTTTAGTAGCGCGGTTTTAATGAAAATCGAAAATCACTTTAGTTCTAAAATCCAGATAACATTAAAAACTTTCGCAAACTCAATCAAAATTAAACATGATGAATAAAATTCAAAATCCAAAATTAGCCAAATTAAAAGATGAAACTAAAGAACTACAAGAGAAAGTTGCGATAACTAAAATAGGGAACTTGGCAATAACTCAATCTGGATTCTGGGAGGGAAATGTATGCACGAAAATAGAGCATTCTACCGATGAGCTTAATTTTGATGAAATGTCTAACAATTGCTTACGTTTTAAAATATCTGCCAGTTTCATGACTTTGAAAACTGGTGTGGAACTTAGTCCAGAAACAATTAGTGAGACAATTGCAATTCGTTATAACAACGAATCTTTAACAGAATTCAGATTTTTCAATGATGAAGAAAATACATTTGATGAAACTACAGTCTGGCAAAGTGACATGGATACGTTTGCTGAAGAAATTAGGGATAAATTATCGAGGAGTTATTCGGTTTTTCAAGCAAACACACTAGCAAAAACATGAACACATTAAGTTATTCGGCTTTTGAAGCAAACACGCGAGCAATTTAAACATGAAAACCTATACCGCCATTGTTGAACGCTGTAACGAAACGGGTTTGTATGTGGGTTTTGTGCCTGGATTTTCAGGCGCACACACGCAAGCCGAAAGTTTAGATGAATTAAATTTAAACTTGAAAGAAGTGATTGAAATGTTGCTTGAAGAAGGCACGCCACGATTTGAAAGTGAATTTGTTGGGCTTCAAAATATCGCGGTAGCGTGAATTTATGGGAAACATTCCAGTTTTAAAACCGCGTGAAATCGTGTTGCTGCTTGAGATTCTTGGTTTTATCGAAGTTCGACAGCGAGGTTCTCACAAACAATTTCGACATTCTGATGGTCGATGTACAACAGTTCCATTTCATGCGGGACGTGATATTTCACCCATTTTGTTGCGACAAATCGCAAAAGATATTGGTTTGTCTGTTGAAGAATTTCTGAAAAGTAGACGATTACAATGAACACATTAAGTTATTCGGCTTTTTTAAATAAATTTGTTTAAATACCTATCACAAAAAACTCAATCTCCTCTTTCTCTCCCTCAAAAAATGATAAGAAAATTCATTATTTTATTAACGTTGACGTTGCTACTCGCTGTGAATTTCAGTATTTGGAGTTACGTTAATAACCCGTTGCAATTGCAACCGTGGACTAAAACCACAATGGGCGTAACTTACGACCCAATGCGAAAGCAAGACACGCAAACCAGTAATACCTTTCCAAATGCGGAAGAAATTGGAAACGATTTTGAATTGCTTAAAGATAAAGTTTTTGCAGTTCGGACTTACAACGTCGCGAAAGAAAAAGGGTTAGACAAAATTCCCGAAATTGCCGCGAAACATGATTTAAATTCGACAGTTGGCGCGTGGATTGGTGTGGATTT
>CAIVBX010000311.1 GCA_903904275.1 uncultured Pseudomonadota bacterium | reverse complement strand
CAATATTGAATTTTCGTTACATTTTTTCTGTTCTTCAATCCAGGGGTACTTTACAACGTTTGTGCCGCGAAGTACGCCGCCGCCTTTTTTAGAATTTCTCGATATTGCTCAGAGGTGACCAATTGTTTTTTCAACTCTTGGATTTCATTTTTTAGCTGTTTGACTTCGTCTTGTGAATCGTTTGATTTTCCTTTTGAATCAATGCCTTTATATTTGCGAATCCATTTATACAACAGCCCTACTGGTTTCCCTAAATTGTGCGCGACTTCTATTGGCGATTTTCCCTCTATCAACACCATTTTGACTGCTGATGTTTTGTATTCTTCGGAGTATTTATTTCTCATTTTTTGACACCTTATTTTGTTAGACAATTCTACAAAATTTGTGTCCTGATTAGTGTAGCGGGATCATAAGCACACATTGAGTATGATGAAAAAAGGGAAAAATACCCATTTCAAGTCTACTTCTCCTAGCTATGCTGAAAGCAGATAATTATCCAATGTTTTTTCTGTGTATCTTTTTCTGAGAAAAAAGATAGCGCGTATAAAATGATGAATAAACCTAATGCTATGAGTGACAACTCTAATTCTGTCAATCCACCGATTTCTGTAAAAAGTAAAGGTAGTGAATAAAAGAACATTTTATTGTGTTTTTTTGCGTGAACGTAACCACAAAAATGCACCTGTACCTTGTGAGGTATTACGATAATAAGGACCTATATTTTTCTCCTTTGAGCAGATTTGATTTACGCAAGCGTTTTAACAAATTCTAAGATGTCTTCTGCATGACCTTCATGGTTCACGCCATAAAGTGCTTTGACTAAAATACCAGTTTTATCAATCACAAATGTTGAGCGAACAATTTTCCACTTTTTAACGCCCTCTTTTTCAACCTCTTGCCAAACACCATATTTTTCACAAATTTCTCCTTCTGTATCAGCAAGAAGTTGTACATTCAATGTGTATTTTTCGATGAAAGCACGATGACTATTACAATCATCCTTACTTACACCAATGACAACAGTGTTATGGTCAGAAAATTCTGATGCTAAACGGGTAAAATCATTCGCTTCAATGGTACATCCTGGCGTATCGTCTTTGGGATAGAAATATAAAACAACATTTTTTCCTTGATAATCAATCAAACTAATATGTTGATTGTCGTGATTCATAGCAGTAAATGATGGAGCTAATTGATTAACATCTACTAACATTGGCATAAAAATTCCCCTTATGGTTTAGATGTAAATAAAATACGAAGTGATAGAAAATTTTGATTACCAATTTCCCGTGTTTGCCATTGATGCCCACTTTTCATTTGGCAGTAATGGTTCACCTTTTTGAAGCAATTCAATTGAAATACCGTCTGGAGATTTAATGAATGCCATGTAACCATTACGAGGTGGTCGATTGATTGTAATGCCATTATCCATAAATTTTTCACAGATTGCATAAATATCATCAACTTCAAAAACTAAATGCCCAAAATTGCGACCTCCTGTATATTCTTCATCATCCCAATTGTGAGTTAATTCGAGTAATGGTGTTTTATTAGCAAGTGCTTCTGAATCATTGGGTGCATATAAATAAACTAATGTAAATTTTTTACCTGCTTCACTTTCGTGACGATGACTTTCAAGCAAGCCTAATTGATTGCAGTAAAAATCGAGTGAGTGTTCTAAATTACGAACTCGAACCATTGTGTGTAAATAACGCATTTTTTATCCTTTATTTTCAATGTCAGAAATCATCTTAATAAATTTACCCCCCTAAAATGGTGACTATTTCATAGCCTCGTTTAATCCACAGATTACCTTTTAATACGGCTAAATGTGCGCCTAAATAACCACCTACAAATGAACCTAATAACAATACAGGTATCCATACCCATTTCACTTGCGAAATAAGAGCTAAGGTTATTGCGCCTACGCCATTCCAAGCTAAACCCACCACCACTAATGTATAAGCAACGGCGCGTTTGTAATCCATTCCAAACCATTTAACTAACAAAATAGTGGCAAATAATCCCGTACCTGAAGCGAGCGAACCGTTTAAAAATCCGATTGGAAATAGTAACAACCCATCAATGATGAATCCTAATTTATCTTGATGTTGAGGCGTGTAAGTTTGTCCAAGTTGTGTTTGAAAAACGGAGTACATACCTAATGACATAGTAAGCAAACCGAGTGCGTTTTTTGCTATGGCATCAGGTATTTCAATCGCTGTAAATGAACCTAAAATGACTGCTGGAACATCTGACAACAACATAAACAAGGAAAATTTTGTACTAAATCTTCTTTGAAATAACGTACTAATGCCCCCACACCTAATGCAACAGATGCAATTTTATGTGTTGCTAGTGCAACGCTAAAAGGTAATCCCAAAAATAGTAACACAGGAAATTGAACCAGCCCTGCTCCACCCCCTGCTAATGCTGAAAATGTATTCGCAATCAGTGAGGTAATCAGGACAATGAACTGTTCAATCATTGGTATTTATCATGTGTGTCGCTAACTCTTGCAACGCATTTTGGATATTCGTGTGCAGTATTGGATTCATGGGAATTTCATTGAGTGCTTTATTCATGCACAACATCCACTAGTCACGTTCAGATTCACCAATGCTGAAAGGAAAATGACGAGCGCGTAACATAGGATGCCTAAATTCTTCCATGAATCCCAGCCAACCCGATAAAAATTTAAACAATTTACTGTTTGCTGAAGCAAGATTCAGCTGATGTATCGCACGAATACCCTGAGCTTCTGGCAACGTATCCATGTAAAAATAGAATTTATCTACTAATAAACGAATTGTAGGTTTACCACCAATGTGAAGGTAAGGCGTATTATTAGTTGTCATCGTGATATTTCACTCCAAGTCCACCTAGCCCACAGTAACCATCAGGATCTTAGCTAAATACTGTTGATGATACTCTTCTGCATAATAAAACTCTGATGCTGGTAATAATGTTTGACAATCCTGCTTCACTAAGTTGTTTGTCATAAATCCGTTTTGCAAATTCAGCGACTTTTTGTTGAATATCCGTAAAAGTGTAAATACCAGACCTGTATTGCGAGCCAATATCATTACCTTGACGCATACCTTGAGTTGGATTATGAGCATTAAAAAACACAGGTAATAACTGAGAAAAGGCAATAACTTCAGGGTCATAAACTACTAAAACAGCTTCTGCGTGACCTGTTAAACCTGTAGAGACTTCTTT
>CAIVBX010000310.1 GCA_903904275.1 uncultured Pseudomonadota bacterium | reverse complement strand
GGTGAATTTGTACTCGCATCCCACCACGCATACGGCTCATGAAAATGTCCGCGCAAATCAACGGCGACTAATAATTTTTGCCCCGCTTTGGCGGCGAAACTGCTAAGTAATTTGTTGGCGCGACCTAAAATGGCGACAGAAAGTTGCAGATGGTCATTCCGCATATTGCTATGACCGCCAACAATGGGAACTTGATAAACATTCGATGCCGACAACAAACCATCTAAAACAGGATTCGCGTTTGCCTGCCCGTTGCTCCAAATCGTATCGACGACAGCAATCGGACGACCGCCCATTGCGTAAATATCACTGACATTCACCATCACGCCGCAATAACCAGCAAACCAAGGTTGCGTTGTTAAAAAGGATTCTAAAAAACCTTCGGCGGCAAAAAGTAAAAAGCCTTCGTTGTCCGAAATCACCGCGCAATCATCGCCTAATGCCACATCGTTTTTAACGTTGGGCATCCGTTTAGAAAGCGTTTCGACAACGGCGGAAATGTCTTTTTTGTGCGCTAACCCGATATAGTCACGAAGCGTTTGTGTCAATTGCGCTAACTCGTTCATGCGCTTACCCTGCCAGTGCTGATAAAACCTGTTTGCGGTTGTCCGAAAGGTGGATATTTCGCCAAATTCGCTTCCATCAAATGATGCGGACGACCGTGTAATTGAATTTCTTGCAACGGTTGCCAATGCAAACGGCGAAATAACGGCACGTTGCGACTTTGCACTTGAGCAAAAAATTTCTGACAACCTTGTGCGTGTGCGGACGTAACGGCTAAACGAATCAATGACGCACCTAAATTGCCTTGTTTGCGATAATCTGCCGCGACAGCAAGCCGCGAACCCCACCAAATTTCAGGTTCAGGTTGATAAATGCGAACCGTACCGACCACCTCATCAGGCATTCCAGCCACACACGAAATGGCAACAATTGGCGTGGCTTTTTCATCGATGTCATCGATGTCGTTGCCTTCAAAAACGCCTTGTTCTTCGCAAAAAACCGCTTGTCGCAGAGCGAGCATTTGTTGGCGTTCCCATTCTTCAGTGACCCATTTAATGAGGTACGCATTCGGAACAAATTGTTTGGTCATTTCGTTTAACATGGTTAAACCTCATAACTCGGTAACGCTGAACACGCGCCACATTTCGCGCAACCTGCTTTTGCATCGCTAGAACGCAAACCTGCTTTCTTTAACATTGCGCCGAGTGGCTCAAAAATGCTTTGCATAAATTGCGGTGTAGGCGATGGATGATTTTCAAGCGGCGTTCCCATGATTGGCACAAATGGCACAACAAACGGATAAACTCCTTTATGAATCAACACTTCACAAATAAACAAAATTTCATCCACCGTATCGCCAAGTCCCGCCAAAATGTAAGTGCTGACTTCGCCATGACCAAAAACCGAAACTGCCGAATCAAACGCTTTCATGTATCGTTCAAGCGGCACATCGGCTTTGCTGGGCATAATTTTGGCGCGAATCTCAGGCGTGACGACTTCTAAGTGCATTCCCAAACTATCAATGCCAGCGTCTTTCATTCGCTCAAACCAAATGTCATCGTCAGGTGGTTCGCATTGTCCTTGAATCGGTAAATTCACCACCGCTTTCACGGCTTTCGCGCTTTCACACAAAATCGCCGCGCCTCTGTCCGTCACATTTGGCGTGCCTGTGGTCATAATCATTTGTTTTACACCGTCTAATTCCACCGCCGCTTTTGCCACTTCAGCTAATTGCGCTGGTGTTTTGCGTAAAATGGTGCGACCAGCTTCAAGCGATTGCCCAATGGCACAGAACTGACAGGATTTTTTTCGATTGGTGTAACGAACACACGATTGCAAAACGGTCGTGGCTAAAACATCCGAAGAATGCAAAGTAGCAATATACGAATACGGAATCCCGTCTGCTGTTTTCGAATCATAAAAACGTGGCTGACGTGGAAAAGAAATCGGAATAACTCTGCCACTTGAATGTCGAATGTGGCTGATGCCTTGTTCGTTTGGCGTGCAGGAGACAAAAGGTGACTCGTTTTCAGACGATTTAAAAATTGGAATCATCACCGTTCGACCATCAATCGTAACCGCTTTGAGGTCAGAAGGCCCTGCACCGCCACGACGTGCATTTTTATCAGGTTCTTCTAAACGCAAACCTTGTGACTGCAATTCTGTAATAAATTGCGGCGATATAAAACTCGATAACTCATTCATAGGTTTGCTCACAGAAATAAGAATTGAGTAGTTTCGCCGCTGAACAATTTTGAATATCGGGGCATTCAGTGTCTTCGGCAACCATTGGCGCAGCGGGGTTGTTGTTGATTTTTAAACTGAGTAATTCAGGTCGCGCATAATGTCCGACCGAATCCATCATCCGTTTGCGTTTGGTGATGAGTGAAAAATCCAAATCCGCAATCACCATTCCTTCGCCTTCGCGCAACGGTTCGGCTAAATGCTGACCTTCGGGCGAAATAATCGCAGTGCAACAACCGCCACGCAAAGCATTTTGTAATTTTGGGTCAGGGGTGATGGATTCGATTTGTTCGTCGGTGAGCCAACCTGTGGAATTCACAACAAAACAACCTGATTCAAGCGCGTGATGACGCATGGTGACTTCGATTTGGTCGGCAAAAATATCGCCGACTAATGAACCAGGAAAATGACTGCAATGAATTTGCTCG
>CAIVBX010000309.1 GCA_903904275.1 uncultured Pseudomonadota bacterium | reverse complement strand
TGGCGTTCACATCGACATCATAAAAAACACAATGTCGAAGCACCTGTTGAAGATGTTTCTACGCCGAAAAAATTGGATTTGTCATTACCGCTTACAATTGACGATAAAGCCGATTTGCCTGTGACACAAACCAAAGTTGAAAAACCTAAAAAAATTAAACGTGACATTGAACTTGAACCACAAACCATTTTGTCTGCTGAACCTGAACAAGACAAAATTAAATCTTTTGACGGGGCTGGCGTTTCTATCAACATCAAGCGGTGAAATAGCCGCTATTCTTGTTAATGTGTATAATCCGAAGCGTAGTAAAAACGTAGCTTATGCCATTAAATCCAATCACAACGATTAAATTCCCATGTATCAATATAATCATAACGATCAAATACTTATTGAAGAACGTGTCGCGCAATTTCGGCGACAAACTGAGCAATTCTTAAAAGGTGAAATTTCTGCCGAAGGCTATCGAAATTTGCGTTTAAGAAACGGCATTTATATTCAAACGCATGGTCCCATGTTACGAATTGCCATTCCTTATGGACTTTTAAATTCAAAACAACTTCGCAAACTCGCGCATATTGCGCGGACGTATGACAAAAATTTTTGTCATTTTACAACCCGTCAAAATGTGCAATTTAACTGGTTAAAACTTGAACAAATTCCTGATGTGTTAGCGGAACTCGCAGAAGTTCAAATGCACGCGATTCAAACCAGCGGAAATTGTATGCGTAACACCACTAGCGACCATTTAGCGGGTGTTGCGGTTGATGAAATTGAAGATTCACGTCCATATTGCGAACTGATTCGTCAATGGACGACATTGCATCCTGAATTTGATTGGTTGCCGCGTAAATTTAAAATTGCTGTCAGCGGTTCACGCGACGACAGAGCGGCAACACAATTACACGATATTGGGTTGCATTTAGTTGAAAATGAAAATGGTGAGATTGGTTTTCGCGTGTTAGTAGGTGGTGGTTTAGGACGCACACCTATTATTGGACAAGTGATTAAACCATTTTTAGAAAAGAAACATATTTTGTCTTATCTCGAAGCGATTTTGCGAATTTACAATTTCTTTGGTCGTCGTGATAACAAATACAAAGCGCGAATTAAAATTCTCGTTAAAGAAGAAGGGTTAGAAAAATTTAACGATATGGTGGAAGCCGAATGGGCGTTAATTCGTGATGAATTAGAAGTCAGTGACGAACGTTTTGCGGCGTTAAAATCACATTTTGAAGCCTTCAATTATGATGTAAAAGCCGCTGAAAATATCACTTTTGAACAATATCAACGCGAAAATAAAGCCTTTGCAACATGGGTGAAATACAACACAACGGAACATAAAATTGCGGGTTATCGTGCGGTCTTTTTATCGTTGAAACACCCAGAAACGCCACCAGGTGATTTAACCGATGTGCAATTAGATACGATTGCAAATTTGGCTGAAAGTTACAGTTTTGGTGAAATTCGCAGCACGCATCGTCAAAATTTGGTTTTTGCCGATGTTAAACAAGCCGATTTATTTCAATTGTGGCAATTACTTAGCGATGCAAAATTAGCGACACCGAATATCGGCACAGCAACGGATATGATTTGTTGTCCAGGTTTAGATTTCTGTGAATTAGCGAATGCGAGTTCAATTGGTGTCGCAAAAGAAATTAACGAAATTCTCGATGACATGGATTATTTACACGACATTGGTGATGTCAAAATCAATATGTCAGGTTGTATGAACGGTTGCGCCCATCAAAGCGTTGGACATATCGGCATTTTAGGCGTGGATAAAAAAGGCGT
>CAIVBX010000308.1 GCA_903904275.1 uncultured Pseudomonadota bacterium | reverse complement strand
AGCGCATTTACTTGAAGGCGTTTCCCGTACTTTCGCGTTGACGATTCCACAACTCCCCCAAGCCTTATTTCCTGCGGTCGCAAATGCGTATTTGCTTTGTCGCATCGTCGATACGATTGAAGATGAAGTATCGCTTTCGCCGCGTCAAAAACTGCATTTTTGCGAAGAATTTATCAATGTGGTGAAAACAGGCGAACAATCCGAAATTTTCGCGTTAGAACTTGCGCCGTTACTTTCTGAACAAACAATTCCTGCTGAACATCAACTGATTTATGTGATTCCGCGCGTGATTCAAATCACGCACAGTTTTGAACCCATTCAAATCGCTGCGCTAGCTGAATGTGTTGAAACAATGGCAAACGGAATGCCAATTTTTCAAGCACAAAATTTGCACGATGGTTTAGAAACGCTCGCCGATATGGATAGATATTGTTATTACGTTGCAGGTTGTGTGGGTGAAATGTTAGCGAAGTTGTTTTGTCATTATTCGCCTGAAATTGCGAAACATGAAACTGAATTGTTGAAATTATCGGTTTCATTTGGTCAAGGTTTGCAAATGACAAACATTTTGAAAGACATTTGGGACGACGCAGGACGTGGCGTTTGCTGGTTGCCGCAAGACATTTTCACTGAAACAGGTTTTGAATTAAAAAATCTGACTCCTGAAACCAAAGACATTGAATTCGGCAAAGGTTTAGAGCATTTAATTAGTATTGCTCACGGGCATTTACACAATGCGTTGCGTTATACCTTGTTAATTCCAAATGATGAAACAGGAATTCGCAAATTTTGTTTGTGGGCGTTAGGTATGGCGGTTTTGACGTTGCGAAAAATTAAAAGTAATTTGCAATTCAATCGCTCCGAACAAGCAAAAATTACCCGTAACAGCGTAAAAGCTACCATTATCAGCACCAATTTGGCGGTTCGTAGTAATTTTTTACTTACCCAACTTTTTAATTTTGCCAGTCGTGGACTTACAACAGCCGATTGGACATATTCGAATAAAAAATGATTTTAAAGGACAATTCCATGTTCAAAGATACGCATAATGACGCTGTTGAAAATAGTGCAAGTTCTTCCGAAGCGATTTATTCAAAAGCCTACAATTTAGACAATGCAATTTCGCAAGCACAAGAAAAATTGTTAAGTCTGCAACACACGGATGGTTATTGGGTTTTTGAACTCGAAGCGGATTGCACGATTCCCGCAGAATACATCATGATGATGCACTATTTAGGTGATATTGATAAAACGTTGCAGGCAAAAATTGCCGTATATTTACGTTCGCGTCAGTCAGAAAATGGTAGTTATCCTTTGTACACGGGTGGCGATGGTGATATTAGTTGCAGTGTAAAAGTTTATTACGCTTTGAAAATGGCTGGTGACAATATTAACGCGCTACACATGACAAAATTGCGGGAATGGATTTTGTCACAAGGTGGCGCGGCGAAAGCGAATGTTTTTACTCGTATTGCGTTAGCGACATTTGAGCAAGTGCCTTGGCGCGCTGTCCCATATATTCCTGTTGAAATCATGCTTTTTCCAAAATGGTTTCCGTTCCACTTGGACAAAGTGTCGTATTGGTCACGGACGGTGATGGTGCCATTGTTTATTTTGTACGCAAAAAAAGCGACGGCTAAAAATCCAAATAAAGTGAATGTGTTGGAATTATTCGTTACGCACCCAAATGAAGAACAGCATTATTTTCCAGAACGCACGTTACTCAATAAATTTTTCTTAGGTTTAGATAAATTAGGTTTGGCGACTCGTCCGTTAATTCCAAATAAAGCACACGAACTCGCAATTCAAAAAGCGCACGATTGGTTTGTTGAACGCATGAATGGTGAAGATGGTTTAGGTGCGATTTTTCCTGCAATGGTGAACTCGTATGAAGCGTTGCTTTTGTTGGGTTATGATAAAAATCACGAATTAGTTATCACGGCGCGAAAAGCGATTGATAAATTACTCGTCATCAACGAAAAAGACGCTTATTGCCAACCTTGTTTATCGCCCGTTTGGGATACGGGTTTAAGTGCTTTGGCGTTTGAAGAAATTCAAAAAGCAGGCAATCAACCTAAAATCAGTGACAGTTTGAATCATGCTTACGATTGGTTGAAATCTAAACAGTTAAAAAATGAAGCAGGAGATTGGCGCGTTTCACGTCCGAATGTGAAAGGCGGAGGCGGTTGGGCATTTCAATTTAATAATCCACATT
>CAIVBX010000307.1 GCA_903904275.1 uncultured Pseudomonadota bacterium | reverse complement strand
TTTGGGTACAAGAAGCAACGACGTTTTCAGGTCTTTACAATGCAACGTGGCAAACCTATTACGAAATCGTATCAAGCGATTGGCGCGAAATTGAATCACTTTTACCCGCTTTAATCTGGTAAAAAATAATGGCTAAATTCGGCGCATACGGTGAATTAAGTTACGGCGAAGCGATTGTTTTAGACAATAGCTTTACGGTTGCTATTGCTGATAAGTCACCGAGTTTAGCGGGTACGATTAAAACAGGTGTTAATTTTTCTAGTTCGGTAACACAATCAAATAACGTAGTTTCTAGTACGTTTAAATCTGGTCATGTTCAAACTGGTACAGTAACTTCGTCAAGCTCAACAGTATCGGCAAGTATCAATAACGCTTCTCTTGGGTCGGCTGGTGTTGTAATAGAATCAAAGCCGACTACTATCGGTCATATTGCTTGTGCCGTTGTTATGCACGGTTTAAGCATAGAAAGTACGCCCACAGCAAATGGTTATGTTATTCGTACCGTTGCGATGCGCGGTGTAGCAATTGAATCGCAATCGATTATTTCAGGTGTTATTTCGCAACAACCGATGCACGGTGTAATTACCGAATCACAACCCTTTGTTAATTCCGTTGTCTCAAATGGTAAGACATTTTCAGCGGGAATAACAGGGAGTAATCCAACGCTTTCAGGTTCGTTTTATAACCCCTTTCCATACGCTTTTGCTGTTGCATTATCAGGCTCAATGCCTGTTGTATCTGCTGCTGTTAAAGTTGGGCATAAACTAACTGGTGTGATTACTGCGGCGCAATCCATTGTTAATGGTTATATCCGCGTCAATAGTTATTTTTCTGTTTCGATAACAGATAAAACCCCGACTTTAAACGCGCGTTTTGGCGCGAATTTTCAAACAGGTTCGATTACCACGATTAAAAATCCTGTTGTTTTGGCGAATGTAATTCCAAATAACAAGAAGCATTATTTTCAAGCGTCAATAACAGATAAAAAGCCAACAACATTATCAACGACCATAACAGGAAAATTATTTAGTTCTAGCGTTATTTCTAATCATAGTAGTGTGATTGGCAACATATTCAATGAAAACAAATGCGCAGTAAAATGTACTGAATCAAAACCAGTTGTTAGCGTAATTGTTGAGAGTTCAGCGGTTATTTTAACCAATGAGTTTGCTGGCAATGTTACTGCGCCGCGCGATTCATTAAACGCAATCATTAAAATAGGGTTTATTGCATACGGTGCAATTAGCGATAAACGCCCATCAATTGATTCTGAATTTAAGTCTGAGCGCGTCATGCGTGGCGTAGTCTTGGAATATCGCCCTATTATTTCATCAAAAATCATCTCATCTACTAATTTATCAGGCGTTATTTTTGAGCGTTCACCTGTCGTCAAATCAGAAATGAAAAAAGGCGCGGTATGCAACGGGAATGTGATTGATATAACGCCGATTTTGAAAGGCATTATTGATAATCGAAAAGGTATTATCGTAAGCATTATTGATAAAAAACCAACACTGCATGGCTGGATTGAACGGCGAAAAGCAACAGGAACGGGGAATTATTGGCTATGACATTAGGATTAACAGCGTTAGTTTTAAATACCGAAACAATGGCAATTACGGGCTACAGCAATTATCAGTTTAAAGAGTTTTCATTGGTAAATGGTCAATTATTTGGCGTTAAAGATGATGGTTTGTATTTACTTGAAGGTGTCACGGATGACGGTGAATTGATTGAAAGTGAATTCCTAACGGGTGAAACCGATTTAGAACAAGACCGATTAAAAACGGTTCAAATGGTTCATGTTGATTCGGGTGGCGATTTTGATGTGCAAGTCGGTGTCGATGAAACGGTTTATCAAGTTCCGTTTCTTGGACGTGCAAGATTAGGGCGTGGCGTGCGTGGAATGCGTTTAGCGTTTGGTTTAAAAAGTAAGTCGGGCAGTAAGTTAGTCGTTAAGAGCCTTGAACCTGTTATTGAAATTTCTAAAAAGAGAGCATTATAAAAAATGAGTACCGTACAAGATATTATTGATGCTGCACAGGTTAGAATTGATGATGCGGTCACGCAAGCAAATAATTTTGTCGATAATTTATCATCCATTGCACAGACAACAAACTGGACAATGCCAACACTGATTCAATCGGTTACTAATATCAGTGTAAAAGACGTTGTTGCTGGAAAAGTTGCAATTGATAACATTGCGGCTCAAAATGCGACTGCGGGTAGTGTTGATAATCCGACAGATATAACCTCTAGCACAATTTCAACGTCTGACATTTCTGACTTTACATTAAGCACGGCGGATATGTCGAACGTGGCGGCGATAAGAAAAAGTTCGCCGATTTCCTCCGTTCCCAATGTTGTCAGTAGTGAAATTGATGTGAATAATGTCGCTG
>CAIVBX010000306.1 GCA_903904275.1 uncultured Pseudomonadota bacterium | reverse complement strand
GATATAAAACATGACTAAACCCTCATCACAATAAAGTTACCAACTTAGCCCACTTGCCTTGTAAATTCAGGGTCGTACCCTATCCTATATGCTACCGTTCAGTGTTTTAGCTGGCTAAAAAGAATCTTTTGCGCAAGCTCTTACGTCTTCAGTCTCATATGAAGCACATTCTTTCTTGGATGATGGTAGCTTGCCATCGGGTTTTAAGATACAAGTTTCATAACATTTTTGCTAATATCACAAACTACATAGTTTAAGTGAATTTCCGAATTTAAGCAGTTTTGAAACATAAAAATTTTGGAGTAAAACTTGCCAAACTATTAACTGAAAACCATGATTTATACGTAGGATTATTAAGCAAAATTCACTGACATTTATGTCATAATTTAAATGATAAATAATAAAAAATTCAACTTCACACAAAACAATTGCCTATCTGTTTCAGCAAAACACCGGAGAAAAACAAAGCTGAGATTTTGCACTTTGCGAATCAACACGAAGTGCATTTTGTTGAAGAAATTTGTAATAGCTTGGTGGGACGTTTAATCGCTCAAATTCTCGAAGAGATATTGAATTATCTCATTTAGGGCGTAGCCTTTGCTACTTGCAAAGAAATTTGTATTTAGTCGGTCAAAGAAAATTGGCAACTCAACGACACCATTCAAAACAAAATTATTGCATTGGCTTTTTCGATGGCAGCTGAAATTGAACGGGATTGATTTCTCAACGTACCAAAGAGGAGTTGTAATTCAAGACGGAACAGATAATAAAATTAGGTCGTCCAAAAAGCATGGGGAAAAGTAAGTTGGATGCGTTCAAACCTGAAATTGAAAGTTTATTGGTGAATGGTTCAACTCAGAAATTTGTCTCTTAACGTTACAAAATTTAATTGGCTCAAAAAGAATCATTGATGACCTCGCGCGAGCGATTCAAATCTTAAAATTAAATTTACCTTATTGAGGAATTAGCGCAGGTGAAAACGTTATTTATTGGGGGTATGAAAAGTGGAAAATCGTGTTTGGCAGAGAACTATATTTTGAAAAATTTTTCTTCGCAAAAACCGTATTATCTAGCAACAACTGAATTACTCGATGCTGAAATGCAACAGCGTATTAACATTCACAAACAACGGCGAGAAGAATTTTTTATCACGCTTGAAGAGCCACTCAAATTGTATGGAACACTAAAAAAATGCAATCATCCCGTTTTAGTGGAATGTATCACCATGTGGTTAAATAACGCGCTTTATCATCAAGTTAGCGATGCACAAATTTTGGATGAACTTGAAGATGTTATGTCATTGCAATTGGATTTAGTGTTGGTGCATAACGAAATTGGCTTGGGCATTATTCCTGATAACGCACTTGCTAGACGCTTTGTCGATTTATCAGGTAAAGCCGCGCAAATCATGGCTAAAAATTGTGACGAAGTTTTCTTTTGTAGCGCGGGATTAAAATTAAAAATGAAATAAACGTTAATGATTCAAAAACACCACATAAGTGTAACCGTCCACATAACGTAATTTATGAACAGAGCCGTAATCGACTTGAAATTGAAAAGCATTTTTCAATGGTAACTGCAAAATAATAGCAAGTAATGCTCGAATAACCCCAGCATGAGTCACAATAAAAACAGTTTGAGTATTTTGTGTTTGTAACATTTGCCAAAATTCTTGTACACGACTAACTAATTCTAAAAAACTTTCTCCATTTGGCGGCGCATAAGCAACGAAGTTTTCAGTCCAATTTGCCACTTCTTCAGATGGTAAATCGTCAAACAAACAATTTTCCCAGTCACCAAAATTCAATTCTTGCAGTCGTTCATCAATCAACGTTTGAGTTGAAAAACACGTCGCCAGTTTTTGGCAACGTTGCAATGGACTACTGTAAATTGCACAATCATTTTCAAATTCGGGTAATTTCGTTTTGATTGCTTTTGTTTGTGCTAAAAAATTGTCGCTAACCTCTAAATCTGTTCGACCATAACAAAGCCCTGTTTGCGCGACGGTTTTTGTGTGGCGAATTAAATAAATTTCCATATCGCATTAAGCAAAATATAAAAAAGAACTTCGGAAAATTGCTGACTTACGCCTAAACAATCTCCTGTGTAACCGCCAATTTTGTTGAAAAAATATCGTCCTAATAACGCTGTTGCGCCAATTAAAGGAAGAATGAGAAAAAAACTTTGTAGCGGTAAAAAAAACAAGGGAACAAAAGCAAAACACGCAGCAAATAAAAGTTCGCGCCATGTTAATTTTTTGGTCGCCGCGCCCATTTTGCTATTTTCAATGCGAGCATAGCCGTAAAAAAACATGAGTTGTAACGGTGCAAGACGGCTGACGCTATGCCCTGCAAAAAGAATAAATGGAATTTCATGCGTTGAAAATTCATTCAACGTCGTCACTTTTAACGCTAATGAAAGCAACAAGCCTAACACACCAAACACACCGATATGCGTGTCTTTCATAATGGTTAGAATTTGCGTTTTGTCAAAACCACCACCAAATCCATCACAAACATCGGCTAAACCATCTTCATGCAATGCACCTGTCACGAAAATCCCCGCTGTAATGGCAAGTAAAATGGCGGTTATTTGCGGTAAAAAAAATTGTGCGACAAAAAATGTTACGCCAGAAAGAGTGCCGACAATCCATCCAACCAGCGGCAAATAAATAATGGCTTGCGCTAATTTTTGATAATCAAGCGGCGTAGAAATACGAATGCGCGTGTAAAAACTCACGGCGAGCAAAAATAATTCACGCGAGAACACTACTCACGCCTGCATTTTCAAAAGTTGCCATATCATTTAAAAAAGTGACGGCGGCTTGAATTAACGGAAAAACCAACGCGACCGCCGAACCTTCACCTAATCGCAAATTTAAATTTAAAAGTGGTTTCGCATTGAATGTTTTGAGCAACGCAGCGTGTGCATTTTCATCAGAAACATGACTGAAAACGCAATAATCCAGCACATTTGGAAACAGTTTTGCCGCGACAAGCAACGCGCTTGAGGCAATAAAACCATCCACCATAATCAGCATTTTTAATTGCGCGGCTTGCAAATACGCGCCAACCATCATGGCGATTTCAAAACCACCAAACGCCTCAAGAATTTGTAGCGGGGTTTTAGCATTTGAATGAAATTGCGCGGCTTGTTGCAAAATGCGATGTTTATTTTCTAATTGCGCGTCATCAAGTCCTGTGCCGCGTCCGATGCAATTTTGTAAAGAAATTTCCGTGAATGCGTGCATTAAAAGTGATGCTGATGAAGTATTGCCAATGCCCATTTCTCCAAAACCGATGCAATTGCAACCATCGTTATAACGAGCCGAAACAATTGCCGCGCCACTATTTATTGCATCCAAACATTGTGCCTGTGTCATAGCAGTTTCAATTAGAAAGTTGCGCGTACCTTTGGCGATTTTAGCGTTATGTAATTTTGGATGAGGCGGCAAATCCGCGTTAATGCCTGAATCGACGACGACTAAATCTAAGCCGTTTTGTTTCGAAAAAACGCTCACCGCCGCGCCACCTGTTAAAAAATTCGTGACCATTTGCGTGGTGACACATTGAGGATAGGCACTTACGCCTTCAGTAGCAATGCCGTGATCGCCTGCAAACACCACGATGCACGTTTTTTGTAAAACTGGTGAAAGCGAATCTTGAATTAAACCGATTTGCAACGCGAGCGATTCGAGTTGTCCCAATGCGCCAAGCGGTTTTGTTTTATGGTTGATTTTGCCCAACAAAGTCGCTTTTTTATCATCATTTAACGGCGAAATAGAAAAATCTAACGTCATGATTCGCCCCAAGTATTTTCAAAAATAAAATCAGCAACGTTAGCTCGTGTTGCCCAATTTTCTTGTTCTAGCATCGGTTTTTCATAAAATTCTTCCACATAACCCAAACATAAAATCGCTAATGGTTTGCTATCGGTAGGCATTTGTAAAAGCGTTTTTAAGGCTTCGGGTTCAAACATCGACACCCAGCCCATGCCAATACCTTCGGCTCTCGCGGCAAGCCACATATTTTGAATCGCGCAAGAAAGTGAGGCTAAATCCATTTCTGGCAACGTACGTCGTCCAAAAATATGTTTTTCACGCTGCTCACAAAGAGCAGCCACAATCACCTCGCCACACTCTAAAATTCCTTCGATTTTTAATTTCATAAATTCGTCGCTGCGTTCATCTAAGGCTTGCGCGGTCAAAATGCGTTCTTGCTCAACAAGCGCGTGAATTTGCGCTTTTAATTCCTGTGAACGGATTCGAATAAATCGCCACGGCTGCATAAATCCAACGCTAGGCGCGTGATGTGCAGCTTGAAATAATCGCTTGAGAATATCGCTAGGAATCGGTTGCGGCAAAAAATGGCGCATATCACGGCGTTCATAAATGGCTTTATAAATAGCGGTCTGTTCTGATTTTGAAAAAGAATTTGCTGATTTGGGATTCGCTAAATTTGGAAATAACGCGCTTACGCCAAGCGGATTAAAATGAAAATAGAAATGCACATACGAAGCAACAACACTGCCTTGCTGATAAATGCCCTCTCCCATTCGTCCATCAGGTGTTGTTGCATTGGCAATCGGTGTGAGCGACGTTTGAAACGTCGAATAATGAAATGTATGACCGCGAAAAGTTTGTTGATTGAACGTGACTTCTTGCAAGCCGAGTGCCGATAATTTTTTTTGCATCGTCACAACGCCAGACAAAATACCGAGCATTTCATGTTCTGCACCATCTAGGTCAATTAACCTCTCGCTCAAATATAACATTCCGCCGCATTCAGCAAATAACGGTTTATTTTGTGCAACATGATTTTTTAACGCGGCTCGCATTGCGTGATTTGCGCTCAATGTTACCGCGTGTAATTCGGGATAACCGCCAACTAAATATACCGCGTCAGTCTCAGGTAATACGCTGTCTTTTAAGGGTGAAAAAAAGCAAACTTTCGCACCAAGTTCGCGCAAACATTCCACATTTTTTTCGTACAAAAAACAAAATGCTTCATCGCGTGCAATTGCAATTGTTTTACCTGCAAAGTCGGCTGAAATTTCTTGCTGTTTAGGTGGTGCGTTAAAAATCACAGATGACGGTAATTCACGCAAATCAGATTTTTCAATTTCATCAGCTAACAAATACAGCCTTTTTTCTAAATCGGTGAATTCATTTGCCATTTGTAATCCCAAATGCCGCTCGGGAAAAGAAAAATCGTCATTGCGGGCAATTGCCGCAACACGGATAGATTTGGGTGCAGCAGATTTCACTAATTCGGCGTGATAAGGCGAAGCAACGCGATTTGCGACGGCATTTTTTAAAACTAATTCAGGGCAAAACGTGGCAAGTCCGTGTAAAACGGCAGCAAACGTTTGTGCCATCGCACTTGCATCGATAACCGCAAGCAACGGAATACCAAATCGTTTTGCTAAATCCGCGCTACTTGGGTTGCCATCAAATAACCCCATCGCACCTTCAATGAGCAATAAATCTGAATTTTCAGCGGCTTCATAAAGTAATTGCTGACAATGTGCGTCGCCCATCATCCAAGTATCCAAGTTATAAACAGCTTTCCCTGAAGCGATTGTCAAAATAGTTGGGTCGATAAAATCTGCTCCCGTTTTAAAACACCGTACACGCAAACCGTTGCGTGTGAAATAACGTGCTAAGGCAGCGGTGATAGAAGTTTTACCATGACCTGAAGCAGGTGCAGTGATAAAAAGAGCGGGACATTTTGTTGTCATTTTTGGCGATAGTAGATTAGTAATTGTTTATATTCATCGGGATTTTTAGAAAGTAAAAAAGAATCAAAATGTATTTCGTTATAACGAATTCGAGAAAGCCAAAAACGCAATGCGGTTAGACGTAACAAAGAAGGCAACATCTTGAGTTCTTCAACTGAAAGTGGTCTGACTTTCTGATATTCATTTAATAAGATTTGATACTTTGAAAAGCATTGTTTTCCAAATTCAATACACCAATCATTGATTGCAACAGCAATATCCCAAAGCAATATGTCAAAACAAGCACTATGAAAATCAACAATTCCTGTTAAAGAATCGTTTTCAAACAAAACATTATCTCTAAATAAATCGCTGTGAATAACGCCTGATGGTAAATGAGAATATGATTGTTGGGATTGATAGTACAATTCATCGATTACTAACTCTTTGTCTGCGTCTGTGAACGATAATTCAGCATATAACAGTTGTAACTGATTCAGATTGTATGAATTTTGAAGCGGAAAATCGTAGCTATGTGTACATTGATGTAACTCTGCAAGGTGTTTTCCAATTTGTTGACAATGAGTCATTGTTGGATTTATGACAGATTCGCCCGTTAAACGAGAACATAAAAACGCGGGTTTTTGAAAAATAAAATTAACAACTTTTTCTGAATAATCTTGCAAAGGTTTAGGTATAGGAAGATTGAAAATCTCCAGATACGCTAATAATTGCACAATTTTCATAATGTCATCAATGGATGTATTTTCAAAAATGGTTAGAACAAATTGACCTTTAGTGGTGATAATAAAATAGTTAGTATTTGTAATTCCATTTGCAATACCCTTAAAATTAACCAGTTCACCTAAATCGTAACCAGTTAAAAACTCTTGTACATTGTCATAAGTAAGTTGGGTGTAAACAGCCATTAAAATACACCCACACAGATACTCAGAAAAGCTAATACCACTAGATCAATATAGTTTCTTAATTTCAAAGCCTCTTCAATACTATAACGGTTAATTGTTTTGTGAAAATTACCTAGAATTGGTTTTTGTTTTAATTGACCGTGATAGTATGCGTTTCCACCTAAAGTAATGCCTAAACTTCCTGCTAATGCGGCAATCGGATAACCTGCATTTGGACTATCTAATTTATGTCCATCTCGCCACAAAACCTGTAAACTTTGTTTTTTATTTGGCATCAAAAAAACGATTAAGATTGCAGTTAAACGCGAAGGAATATAATTTGCCATATCATCCAAACGTGCAGCTACCTTGCCAAAATTTTCATAATGTGCCGTGTGATAACCAATCATGGAATCCATTGTGTTAACGGCTTTATAAATTACGATGCCCGATAAACCAAACAGTATTAAATAAAATAAAGGGGCAATAACACCATCACTTAAATTTTCAGCCCATGTTTCTAGTGCAGCTTTGTAAGCGTCATTTTCAGTCATATTTTTTGTGTCACGACTAACTAAATGGCTAATGACATTTTTTGGTTGATTACTCACCACTACATTTTTTACACTTGAATATAGCATATTCATAGCTAAACCAGTCGATGCACAAATTGCTAATATGAAAAATTGCAGATTTTTTGACAACAACGAGCTAAATTGAATCACCGCAAAACTCACTACCCATGTCATCAAAAGTAAACTCAAAACTAGCAGCGTACCACGCCAAATACTGTCTTTATAAAAACGTTTTTCAAATCCATGAATAAAATCGCCCATAAACATCACGGGATGTTTGCATGGTAATTCACCAAACAATTTGTCAATTAAATAGGCGGCTAGTGCAAGTTCAAACATGAATAGATGCCAAAGCGAGAGCGAGTTTTTCAATATCAGCTTGCGATTTCACCGCAAAACGAATGTCGCTAGAACTTAAAAAATCAAAACTGTCGCATTCACGAATCAAAATCTTGAACTGCGCTAATTCTTTTTGTAAATTGAGTTCCTTATTTTTCAAATGAGCTAAAACGAAATTTACTGAACCGTCATAAATTTTTTCAAACAAATTTGAATGGCTTAAAACTTGTTCCAATTTCGCACGGAGACGTTTTGTTTCGATGCGAGTTTGTTCGATAAACGCGATATTTTTCAATGCGGCTTGCATATAAACGCTATCAAAAGTTGATATTTTCCACATTGGCTCATAAATCTTTAGAGCTTCGATAGCTTCTTTTTGTGCAGCAATAAAACCTACCCGAACGCCAGCACAACCATAAAATTTACACAACGATTTCACTATAAAAAGTTGGTCGTAATCAGCAATAAAATCAAACATTGATGGTAAATCACAAAAATCTAAAAACGATTCATCAACAATAACAGTGCAATTTTGAGCCTTCCAATGTGTAAAAAATTCGTACATATCGTACGGTTTTCCATCTGGCGTAGACGGATTTACAAAAACAATAGTGCTATTTTTGGGTACGGATTCAAATAATAACTTTTCATTGAAGCGATTTATAAAGTGTACAGTAGACTCAAATTCACCTGTAACATTTTCATATTCACTAAACATCGGTGCATAAAACACTACACAATCCGAAGCTAAGAATCGTAATAAAGCAAAAATGGCTGAACTCGCACCATTAAAAAGTTCCAACTCAACGTCATCCATCAAAGCATAACGCTGTTTGATGGCGTATTTTAAATCCGTGTAATTTGGATCGGCGTAAGGCTGAAGATTTAATGGTAATTCGCGCCAATCGACTGCTTGTTTAAAATGAATGTTGGAAGAAAAATCGATAATATCGCTGGGTGAACAGCCTAGTTTTTTTGCGAATGCGTAAATGTTGCCGCCGTGTGAAGTCATTTTTTATTCCGAAAATAAAAAAACGGCTTACAAATTTTTGTAAGCCGTTCGTCTGCTGAGAAGAATTAAGCTGTTTTATGCGCTAATAAATTAGGCAACATTTTCACTACTTTTACAGCAGCAAAGCCCGCCACAACATACATCAACGCATAACCTGCATACATTGGGTAGTAATGCAATGCCCGTTCAACGTATTCGGCAATGTTTCCATTTGGATGACGACCCGATAACCAATAAAAGCTGCCGTTTGAAAACAAAAATGCGATCGTAATTGACGTAGCCAATGTTGCTATTACTGGAATCGACAGCTTGAATTCTGTGCCTTGCATCGATTTGAAATTCGCGCTCAAACGTCCACCAAACCACATGGCGAAATACGCTGGAATCAAGAAAATGTAAGCAGGTGAAACGCAAAAATCACTTACACCTAAATGCGAAATCTCCACATAATCCAACAAACTCGCTTCAAGCAATAACGCACCAAAAAATGCGCGTGAACTGAAAAATAAACCCGCTAAAAAAAATACCGCCAATGACGCATCAGGCAATGAAAAAGCATCGCCGAAATGGTGCATTCGGGTCGCGCCCATCAAAGCGACTAAAGGAAAAATGGTTTTGATATTCATAAAAAATCTTCTTAATTGTTGTAATGAATCGAGATAAAAAAGTTTCTATCTGACATATTGTAAGTATTCACGGTTTGATAATTTTTATCGAGTAAATTATTCAATTTCGCACTTAACATCCAATTTTTGTTGAAGTGATACGCTGAACGTAAATCGACCGTCACAAATCCATCGACAGACGTTTTGTTGGCAGCATCTGCAAAACGATTACCTTGCGCCATTACCGCCGCACCTAAATCAACATTAGCAAACGATTTCGACAAATCAAACGCTAAGGTTTTATCTGCGCGACTTGGCAACCGATTACCGTTTTGTTTATTTTCTGGATTGAGTAAATTCATGGTTAATTTTGGACGGAAGCCATGTATTTCAGTGCCAATTTCAGCTTCAATACCTTCGATTTGGGCTTTATCCACATTTTGTGGTAGCCAATTCCCCGTAGCATCGGGAACCCAGTTAATCAAATTATCGACATCAATGTGATACGCTCGCAATTCCCATTGCCCCCAATCGTGGTCACCAACCAAACCCGCTTCATACGATTTTGATTCTTCTGGCGATAAATTGGGATTTCCCGCGTTTGGAAAATACAGTTGATTGAACGTGGGAGATTTGAACGCATTGCCAAAATTTGCTAACACGCTAATACCATGTTGCCAATTGAAACGCCAACCAACGCTTCCCGTGACATAATCGCCAAATGCTTGATTTTGATCCCAACGCACGGATGCATTCACAAAATGATTATCAAAAAATCGGCTGTGTAATTCTCCAAAAACACCAACATCGTAACGTGATTTTTGCTGATAACCGCTCGTGCTGTTCACTTCGTCAAAACGATAATCTGAACCCGCAACAATTTGATGATTATCCGAAATCGAAAATTGATTTAACCAACTTGCATTCCAGCGCATGCTTTCAAATAAACTCGAAAATGCACCATTCGGCAAAAAATTTCTGCTTTCATCATTGGTCTGACCTAAACGTAAAGTTGAACGCCAGTTTTTTACCACATCGACATTGCCCGCGAGCGAAATCACTTGATTCACAAATTCGTTGTTGTTTTCTGATTTCATATTAAAACCATCGAATTGATTTGTGCCTTGCGCTCGCATAAAAGTCGCTTCCACATCCACATTGTTGTCAAATTTATAGCCTGCTCTCGCATTGACAGCGGTATTTTGATAACCGTCTTTGTCTTGGTCATAGGGTAGCGTTCTAGCCGAAAAACCATCGCTACCTAGATGTGATGCACCAACGCTGTACCACGCATTTTTGTATTTTCCACTCGCTGTGCCAGCGGTTCGATGGGTGTAGTACGAACCTCCACCTGCATCGAGTGTGATTTTCGGTGTTTCGCTATCGCCACCTTTTCTGGTAAAAATTTGAATCACCCCGCCAATCGCTTCGGAACCATACAAACTCGATTGCGATCCACGAATAATTTCGACCCGCTCAATGCTTTCCATTGGAATGTTTTCAAAAGCAGACGTTCCCAGCGTGACAGACCCCATTTTGATGCCGTCGATTAAAACGAGAACATGGTCAGAATTGGTACCGCGCATAAAAACGCTGCTAGATTTTCCGTACCCGCCATTTTGTGTGACATCAACACCAGCGGTGCCGCGTAATAATTCGGGTAAAGTGCGAACTTGCAAACGGTCAATGTCTTCGCGGTTATAAATCGTTGCCGCAGATGAAAGTGTGTTTTTGGCTTCAGAACCAGCGCGAGTTGCAGTAACAACCATTTCGGGGAGATTTTCAGAAAGTTGATCTTGTGCGTGTAACGATGAAAAACTCACCAATAGCAGAGTTGGAAATAAGATTTTTTGCATTTTTTTTGTGTCCATTCTTTGCACCGCCCGTGCAAATGAAAATAAGAAATGGGCAGCAAAAGGAAAAAGAAAACCACAAAATACTGGCGTTTGAGTATGTGATTTGCTTTCGAATTACAGCCCTCCGCTGTCCGAAATAAACACTTCGAGGTCGGTCTCCTGACTTATTAAGCGACTTTAAAAATCGACGTTTTCTGTCTTCCCATGAATTTCACAGTGACATTGCACGAAAACACTTAACTTAATTTACAGTTGCGGGGGCAGTTTTGGACTTTAACCAAATTCCCATTTACTCGGCACAATAAAGTAACGAAACCTAAAAGTTAGGTTTCATTATTACAAATTTGGAAAAATGGTGCAGAATTTTGGGTAAGTTTAAACAAACGTCATCAAAGTTCCACGCATTGGAGTTCTTCAAGTATTTTGGCAATTAAACGCTCTCGCCAAGCTGTTTTTCCCGAACAAATTTCTTCAACAAAATGCACCTTTCTCAAATCATGTTGATTGGCAAAGTGCAAAATCTCAGTTTTGTTTTTCTCGGTGTTTTAATCAAAAGTTGAAACAGTGGATAAACACTATGAAAATGCGAACCTTGCTAAAAATCATATGCTTGTGACTTTTAGGAGAAGGCTTGGGATTCGGTTTAAATGAAAAAAGCCCCGATTTACTGTGAATGCAAGTCAGGGCTTTTGTGTAGCTGCAAAATTTTATGACAACAAACCATCAGGGATTTGCTGAAATAACTCAGGATGTTTTTTCGTAAAAGCAATTTGTTCTGCTTGAATATCCAAACGTGTAGGAGCTTTTTCATTTGCGTTGTAACGTTCTAAAGTCACATTTTTCATTTTTAACAAATTTGCTCGCGTTTCTGCTGGCGTATTGCCAAGTACGCCACCACTTTCGGAAAAAGCACTACCATCTTTCCAAAGCACTGCCACTATTTGACCATTATTATCACGTGCAACCATTTCAACTTGAGCCGAGTTAGAATATTGCGTTGCGGCAATATACGCAGGTGAAGACTCCATTATTTTCTGTTATTCTGCGTCCGATAACACAGGTTTTGGCCTCAACATTTCCTCGGCTTCGGCTTTCGTCATGCCAGATTCTTGCAAAAGTTTTACACTTTCTTCATGTGTACTAACTTGAAGATGAACAGATTGAACATCAGCAATGCTGCCATCAGGCATTTTCATTTTTCCTGAAAAAGTTGGCATTTCATTTTTTGCAGGCAAATCGGCTGCCGTTTTTAATACGGTGCTAAAATTCGACGAGTTGCTCACTGTATTTTTATCAGTGATGGTGGATAAGGTGAGCGGGACAGCTATTTTACCTATTGCTAAGTTTGACATGAAAATTCCTAATTGATGAGTTTAATAACGCCTTACATTATCGGCATCAATCTCAAAATCACGATGTGACAAATCGTCGCGCGACAATTTGTCACACACATAGAAAAGGCTGGCGAAAACCAGCCTTTTTTGTTTGTGCTGGAGGTGAGATAAACTGCATTTTCAAGAATTAGCCTCAAAATGTGAATGTGATGTTACATGACGAATAACCTACTAATGCGCTAAACTATAGCCCATTTTTACACTTCTCTAAAAACGCTCATGTCGCTAAAAAATCACGTTATTTTAATTACAGGTGCTGCTGGTGGCTTAGGTTCAATGGCAGCTTTGACGCTAGCAAAATCAGGCGCAATCGTTATTTTACTTGATAAAAATTTACCTAAACTCGAAACCATTTACGACAAAATTTTATCTGAAAATGGTGTTGAACCAATTATGTATCCTTTCGATTTGGCTGGCGCAACCGAAAATGATTATCTCGAATTAGCGCAACGTATCGACGAAAAATATGGCGTGTTGCATGGTTTATTGCATTCTGCGGTGGAATTCAGTTCATTTACACCGTTAATTCAACATGGCACGAAAGAATGGGGACACACGTTAAATGTCAATTTGAACGCGCCATTTTTATTAACGCGTGTGTTGTTGCCCGTTTTAGAAAAAGCAGAAAATGCGTCGATTGTTTTCACATCAGATTCGTCAGCCCGATTAACGCCAGCCTATTCAGGTGCTTATGGTGTTTCTAAACTTGCCTTAGAAGGATTTGCTCACGTTTTGGCAGAAGAACTCGAAGGCGCAGGAAAAATTCGTGTAAATACGTTAATTCCTTGTCCTGTTGATTCGCCATTGCGAAAACGCGCTTATCCCGCCGAAGACAAATCAAAATTACCTAAAATGGATTCACTTGCGCCCATTTACAACTATTTATTTAGCGACGAAAGTTTAGGTGTAAAAGGTCAACTTATCGATGCACAAAATTTTAAAATCTAACCTTCAAAAATTACCATGGCAGAAAAAGAAAGCATTACCTTAACTCGTGACGTAGATATTGTTACGATTCCTGACGGACATATTGGCAAATTGAATGCTGGCGAAATGGTGACATTGCATCAAGCGTTGGGCGATAATTTTACCGTTTTAACGTCTTATGGGCATTTAGTTCGGATTGCAGGCAAAAATGCAGACGCACTTGGTAAAGAAGAGCAACACAGCGCGGCGTTGATGAATGAAAATAGCACGCAAGCCGTTGAACAAAACTGTTGGGCAGTGATGAAAACGGTTTATGACCCTGAAATTCCTGTGAATGTTGTCGATTTAGGCTTGATTTATAGCTGCGAACTTCATCCCGTTGCAGATAATCACTTTCATGTTCATGTTATGATGACTCTTACTGCACCTGGTTGTGGCATGGGACCTGTGATTCAAAGTGATGTCGAAAAAGGCATTAAAGCCTTGAAAAACGTAGCAAGTGTGAATGTTGAAATCGTTTTAGATCCACCTTGGTCACGCGAAATGATGTCCGAAGTCGCTCAAGTTCAGTTAGGTTTATTTTAAAAATGAGGAATAAAATGTTAAAAAAAACACTTTCAGCAGCAATTTTAGCTGCGTTGACAATGCCCGTTTTAGCTCAAGCAAGCGATGATGTTGATACGCGATGGTATGTTGCACCGTATGGTTCATTTGTTTTAACCGATAGTAATCGTGGCACAAATGACGGTTGGGGCGGTGGTTTGGCTGTTGGTAAAATGTTGAATGAACATTTCAACGTCGAATTAAAAGGTTTTTATCAAGATTACGGCAGAATTTATACGCCGAATTCTGGCAACGTGAATATGGGCGGCGGCACAGCCGATTTACAATACTATTTCTTTCGCGACAAATTTTCGCCGTATGCTGTCATTGGCGCAGGTGCGGGAAATACCAGTTCACCTAATGGCGACCACATTGGTTTTATCGGTGAAGCAGGTTTAGGTTTCACTTACGAAATTTGTGACGGTTTCTTTTTGCGAAACGACGTGCGTTATCGCTACAACAATAATTTCAGTAATGCTGATGGTCACACCGATGGTGAAGATTTCCACGATATGACAGTCAATGTTGGTTTTGTTATTCCATTAGGTGACAAAGCGGAAAAACCTGCACCACGCGTTGAATTACCTGTTGTACGTCCAACACCTGTGGCAGATTGTTCGACAAAAGATGATGATCGCGATGGTGTCAATAACTGTTTAGACCAATGCCCAGGCACAATTTCAGGTGCAAAAGTTGATGCACACGGTTGCCCGATTAGTTTGGAAATTAAAGGTGTTGAGTTCAAATATAACTCAGCAGAATTAACACCGAACGCCAAAGTGATTTTGGACGGCGTTGCAGGAAGTTTGATTGCGTATCCATTGAAAAATGATTTAGATGTTCAAGGTCATACTAGCAGCGAAGGTACAGATTCTTATAACCAACGTTTGTCACAAAAACGCTCACAATCTGTGGCAAATTATTTGAAACACAAAGGCGTTTCAAACAAATTAACAGCTCACGGTTATGGCGAAAGTCGTCCGATTGCTGATAACAACACAGAAGAAGGTCGTTCACACAATCGTCGTGTTGAATTGATTTGGTTAGGTAACTAATTTTTCAGTGATATTGAAGAAGTCAGTTTGGCTTCTTCAATCTACGTTTTAAAAATTCCCTTCGTCTATGTCTGAAAGAACAACGCTTTCGTTAAAAATGCTGGTCGATTTAGCACGACCTGCTACAAGTCTCACTTTTCATCATCGTAAAATTCAAGCCAAACAAAGCGGCGGCTATGTTTCACGTTTTAAAGGTCGTGGCATGGAGTTCGATGAAAATCGTTTATATCAAGCAGGTGATGATATTCGCAGTATCGATTGGCGTGTCACGGCACGAACAGGAAAAACATACACTAAATTATTTCGAGAAGAACGCGAACGCCCTGTTTTTATTTCGGTTGATCAACGCACCACGATGCAATTTGCCACACGCGGGGTTTTTAAATCGGTTTTAGCCGCGCAACTCGCAGCATTGTTGGCGTGGACAGCACATCATCATGGTGACCGAATTGGTGGGCAATTATTTTTTGATTCCTCTTGTCAGGAATTAAAACCTGCTTCTGGCAAACGAGCGGTGCTGCATTTTTTGAATTCGTTAGTCAATTTTAAAGACAATTCCAATTTGCCGCATGAAAATTTAGAACCCATTTTTAGCCGCTTATTGCATCACGCGCGTCCGAGTAGTTTGCTTTATATCATCAGTGATTTTCGTGGTTTAACGCCCTTTGCAGAAATGCAACTCGCTAAATTGTCGCAACATTGTGATGTGGTTTTGATTTTTGTTTATGACGAACTTGAACAACATTTGCCAACGTCTGGCGAATATCGATTTACTCAAAATGGCAATGATGTGATTATCCAAACCAATAGCAAAAAATCCGTTGAACATTATCAACGTTTTTTACTAAAACAAACCCAATTACAAGAGCTTGCTAAACAACTTGGGATGATTTTGATTTCTGCTAACACACAAGCTGACGCATTAGCTTGTTTAAAAATTTAACATATGCCTCCGATTCAAGATTTACCACTTAACGAAATTCATTTGCCTGAACAAATTGGCTGGTTCCCACCTGCAATTGGCTGGTGGCTGTTGATTATTTTTGTGCCGATTTTAAGTTATTTTTTGATTGCGTGGCTTCAGCGTTTATTTCAAAAAACAGCCATTAAAGATGCAAAAAAATTGCTCAAACAATTGCAAAATAACGACGCACTAACGCCGTTGGAAAAAGTGATTGAATTATCAAGTTTGTTACGGCGCGTAGCGATTAGCTTGGATGTAAAAACGAATATCGGTGGTTTAACAGGGCGTGCTTGGTTGGATTATTTGGACAGTTCACTCCAAAATGCCCCGTTTAAAAATGGGGTAGGGCGTTGTTTAGTAGATGCGCCTTATCAAAAAGAATTGCCGCAAAATGTGGATTTGACCGCATTATTTGACTTAGCAAAAATGTGGTTAAACGCGCAAAAATGTTAGGTGCGATTCGTTTCAAATTTTATAGTAAAAACCAAATTTTTCATTTTTAAGGATAATTTATGTCTTCAAATCAAACAGATAAACCACTCAATAACAAACAATTAGTGGGATTGACGCTAGGTACAATTGGCGTGGTTTTTGGTGATATTGGAACGAGTCCGTTGTATGCGATAAAAGAAATTTTCAAAGAGCATTTAACGATGGATTCGACGCATATTTTAGGTGTGCTATCGTTAATTTTTTGGTCTTTGATGCTAGTTGTTGCACTGAAATACACGGTTTTTATCATGCGTGCCAATAATAAAGGAGAAGGTGGTGTGATGGCGTTGACCGCTTTAGCGTTATCAACAGCCAAAAATGATGAGCGAAAACGCCATTTTATTATGATTATTGGTTTGTTTGGTGCAACGCTGTTTTATGGCGATAGCATCATCACACCTGCAATTTCAGTGCTTGGCGCGGTTGAAGGATTAAATATCATTGCCAAACCGTTAGAGCATTTTGTTGTTCCGATTACGCTGTGTGTATTGACGTTTTTATTCATGATTCAAGCGAAAGGGACAACAAAAATAGGAAAATTATTTGCACCTGTGATGTGCATTTGGTTCTTGAGTTTAGCAGTGATGGGCATCAATCAGATTATTGAACAACCCCAAGTATTAGCCGCTATCAATCCGTATTACGGCATTCATTTATTAGACGAATTAGGTTGGCGCGGATTTTTAGTCATGGGGGCTGTGGTGTTGGTTTTAACAGGTGCAGAAGCACTTTATGCCGATATGGGGCATTTTGGTTTAAAACCAATCCGTTATGCGTGGTTTGGTTTTGTATTTCCTGCATTACTTTGTAATTATTTTGGTCAAGGCGCGTTGTTGTTGAAACATCCCGAAGCAATTGAAAATCCCTTTTATTTACTCGCGCCATCATGGGCATTGTATCCGTTGTTAATTTTATCTACTTTAGCAACAGTGATTGCATCGCAAGCGGTGATTTCGGGCGCATTTTCAATGACCAAACAAGCGATTCAATTAGGTTATTGCCCACGCATGAGTATTTTGCATACATCAGAAAGTGAAATTGGACAAATTTATGTTCCGACAATCAATTGGATTTTGATGTTCGCGGTATTTGTATTGGTATTAAGTTTTGAATCGTCTTCAAATCTCGCTTCAGCTTATGGCATCGCAGTAACTGGCACGATGATGATCACAACCGTGTTGTCATTTATTGTCATTCGGGCAATGTGGCGTTGGAATTCTGTGGCGAGTTATCTATTTTTAATTTCATTTTTTATCATTGATTTTATTTTCCTTTCGTCAAACAGCTTGAAAATTTTGTCAGGCGGTTGGTTGCCTTTAGCGGTAGGTGGCTTGTTGTTCTTGTTGATGACGACATGGATTCAGGGACGTTTGTTTTTGAATAACGCATTGGATGAAAAGAAAGTGTTGTTTGAAGAATTAGAAGAACGAATCAAAACGAATGAATTAGTGACTGTGAAAGGAACGGCAATTTATTTAGCTAAAACATTGCATGGTATTCCGCAAGTTTTGTTGAACAATTTAGAACACAATCACGTTATTCATGAAAAAATTGTCGTACTGACGGTGGCAATTACAGATGAACCGTTTATCGATGATGAAGCTAAACAAGTCAAAATTCGTAAATTTGGTAGTGAAGGGCAATTTTATCGGGTGAAATTGTATTTTGGTTTTAAAGAAAATCCCGATGTGCGTTACGCTTTGGATTTAGCGATTAAAAAAGGATTAGATATTGAATTAGATAACGTTTCGTTTTTTGTTGGACATGAACATCTAACTTTTAAGCGACGTAGTAAATTTCCCGTTTGGAAGCGTGAAATTTTTCTCTTTATGTTCAGAAATGCAGGAAATGCGATTGATTTCTTTAAAATTCCTGTCGAGAAAGTAGTGGAATTTGGTGTGCGGGTTGAGTTATAGATTTTAAATGTAGGAAAAGGGGAATTTCAAATTCCCCTTTTTTGTATCAATTACATACACATTTGCATTGCAGCGTTCCAAACTTGCGGTGCGGTACATGTTGTTGTAGATGAAGCAGGCGGTGTTGTAGTCGATGATGGTATATTTGCCGTAACATCATGAAGTTGAAGTGTTTTCACTGCATCATAAGGCGATGCGCCATAAAGGTACATATCGTACATAGCTTGCATTCCTTCAAATACGGGTTTTACTGTTTTGGTTGGCACGCCGCCCGAAATTGGTGGTTTTGGATCATATTGAAGATCAAGCATAACGGCTTGTGTAAAATCTTTTCCGTTGTTTAAATCATTTGCATAAAGTTTTTGAATCAGCGCAAGCGACATATCGATTCCCGCCGTAACACCCGCACTTGTGACTAATTTACCATCAAAAACATAACGAGCATTAGGTTTTGGAATCGCACCGAATTTTGTAAGAATTTCGCTGGCTCTATACCAATTTGAGGTTGCTTTTTTACCTGTCAATAAGCCTGCACTGCCTAAAATCCAAGAACCTGTGCAAACACTTGTTGTATAAACAGTGGTTTGATCTATCGCTTTAATCCAACTGAGTAATTCCGTGTCATTAGCTTGAGCGGCTGTGCCAGTTGCACCACCTGGTATCACCAAAATCCCCAATTTCGTCACATCAGCAATGCCTTTCGCAACATTCATTTTTAAACCACTACTTGCCGTTATTGTCCCTGCCGTTTTCGCAATTAAAAAAGGCTTCAATCCTGCCGAGCTAAAAACTTGCATTGGTCCTAATGCGTCTAAGGCATTCATGTTGTTATAAACATATATCCCAACACCACCATGATCGGTATCTTTGACATTTGGTGACGGTTGCAATGACATCAGTGCATTATGGTCTAAATGTTTTGCAGCCGCTTGACTTAAAGAAGGCGTTAAAGCGACAAACATGAGAGCTATCGCGCATTGTAGTTTTTTCATAAAATCCTCGGTTAATAAACAAATTAAAATAATGATAAACGTTTGTAGGTCTATCATTTGGTGGAACAAAAACAAACAGTGTCACAAAATAATCTCTCGTAACACCGCTGTGGCATAACTTCCTGCTGGTAAATTAAATGTTAACTTGAGAATAGAATCCTCAAATTCCCATGTTAAATTTGATACATTCACGCGCAACGCACGGCGGTCATTTTCAAGTCCAAATGCGATTAACCCCGTTGTTAGTTCTGGGAATAATTCAAGTACATATTGTTCTAAAATCGATGCGTCACCAGCAAGACGAGATTCCCCTTTTCCAAATAATGTCCCCGTTGGATGTAAGGCATTTTCTGATAAGCGTGTGCGTATATCATCGTCAATTGCGTCACAAGCAAAGCAACTGTGTGAACCGTCAATCATAAAAACGTCGCCATTTAAACCTGTTGCCCATGAATTTTGGTCAATTCGCGCAGATAAAATGTGATTAAACAAAAATGACCGCGCAGCAGATAAATATAAACCGCGTTGTTCGCGTCCGACTTTTGCGCCTTGAAACATCGCTAACGCTTTGACAACATTTTGTCCATGATGTCCAAAACGTTGTGAGCCGTAATAATTTGGCACACCGTGATGTTTGATTGCGGTTAATTGGTCGATTGTTTTCGCTTTATCGCCTTGCCATTGTCGAATCGTTAATTCAAAACGATTATTTGCTAAAGCCCCGCGTTTTAATTTTCTAGCGTGGCGCGTGACAAACAAAATTTTTAAATTTTCAGTGTTCAAATCGTGCCAAATCGGTTCATCACCTTTCGGCAACCAAACGCTAAACCATTGCGTGGTAATCGCGTGGCGGTCTTTCATGCCTGCAAAACCGATGTCACGCTGACGCACATTCGCAAAACGGGCTAATTGTCGCGCCACATATTCTGTGTTTTCGCCTGTTTTTTGAATTTGTAAAAAAACGTGTTCGCCGCTGCCTGACGGTTCAAATGCTAAGGTTTCTTCAACGATAAAATCGGCAGGAAGGGTGCGAATTTCACCTTGTCCTGTTGGTGAGTTGTAAGCATAAGCCCAAGAGGGAATTGCCAGATTTTCTGTTAATGGATTTTCAGAAGTTTCAACGGTCATCTATTGTGTCGCCTATGATTGAAATTGAGGTGTTTTGTGCGTAGATGCGTCTTTTCGATGCGCTAATCTTTACGAAGTGACCAACCATCCATATCTGACACATCCTCACT
>CAIVBX010000305.1 GCA_903904275.1 uncultured Pseudomonadota bacterium | reverse complement strand
ATTTTAGGTGAGGATGAAGTTTCTCGAAATGAAATCGCGGTGAAATCGTTGCGTGATGAGACGATTCCACAACAAACCATTACTTTAAATGACATTGCTAAATTTTTGAATGATTCTGTCTGATTACGAAATTGAAATTTTAGGTTATATCGCGGCGACATTGACCACCATCTCTTTTTTGCCGCAGGCGATTTTAACGATTCGCACTCGTGACACAGATGGACTTTCGCTTTCAATGTATAGCACTTTTACGCTAGGCGTTTTAGGCTGGCTTGTGTACGGATTTTTTTTAAAAAACAACGTCATCATTATTGCCAATTCGATTACGTTGTTTTTAGCCACTTTAATTTTAAGTTTTAAACTTTACAACACGCTTTTTAAATCTAAAAAATAAACCGATTGTGCGTAATTCGTTACGCACAAAATGTTTCAACGCTTGCCAAAATACCGTGTGAATCTAATCCACATTCTGCCAAACATTCTTCGCGTGTTCCTTGTTCAACAAAATAATCAGGCAAACCTAAATTTAAAACGGGCATGAGAATTTTTTGTGTTTGTAAAAAGCGATTCACCGCTTCACCCGCGCCACCCGCCAAAACATTTTCTTCAACCGTCACAAAAATATCGTAATGTTTAGCCAATTCTAAAATCAACGCTTCATCAAAGGGTTTTACAAAACGCATATTAACAACCGTTGCACCAAGTTGTTTGCCAACTTGCAAGGCAGGAGAAACCATACTTCCCCACGCTAAAATGGCAATCCGTGAACCTGTATGACGAATTTCAGCTTTGCCAATTTCTAAGGCAGTTAAAGTCGTATCTACCGCAACGCCCGCACCTTTTCCACGCGGATAACGCACCGCGGCTGTTCCGTTATATAAAAAACCTGTTGTGAGCATTTGGCGGCATTCATTTTCATCAGCAGGTGCCATAATTACCATGTTTGGAATGCAACGTAAATAACTGTAATCAAAACTGCCTGCGTGCGTTGGACCATCTGGACCGACTAAACCTGCACGGTCAAGCGCAAAAAGCACATCTAAATTTTGTAATGCTACGTCATGAATTAACTGGTCATAACCGCGCTGCAAAAATGTTGAATAAATTGCGACGACAGGTTTTGCGCCTTCACACGCTTGACCAGCGGCAAGTGTAACCGCGTGTTGTTCTGCAATGGCGACATCAAAATAACGGTTGGGGAATTGTTCTGAAAATTTCACCAAGCCTGAACCTTCACGCATAGCAGGTGTAATGCCTAATAAACGTTTGTCTTGTGCCGCCATATCACACAACCATTGACCAAAAACTTCGGTATACGTTGGATGTGGCGATGGCGCGGATTTGGGTAAATGGTCTAACGTGTGGTCGAATGCAGGCACGCCATGATAAGCCAACGGGTCTTTTTCAGCAGGTGCATAACCTTTGCCTTTTTTAGTCACGATATGTAAAAAACGTGGACCTGAAATGTGCTTTAAATTTTCAAGCGTCGAAACTAGCATTTCAATATCGTGTCCATCAATTGGACCAATGTAATTAAAACCTAATTCTTCAAATAATGTCCCAGGAATGACCATGCCTTTGATGTGTTCTTCAGTGCGCCGTGCTAATTCCCAAACGGTTGGCATTTTACTCAAGGCTTTTTTACTTTCTTCACGCATCGATGAATAAAGGCGACTTGATAAAATTTTGGTCAAATAATTACTCATCGCGCCAACAGGCGGCGAAATTGACATATCGTTATCGTTCAAAATCACCAGCAAATTTGCATCAATCGAACCTGCATGATTCATGGCTTCGTAAGCCATGCCACCCGTAATACTTCCATCGCCAATAATGGCAACCATTTGGCGATTATCGCCTTTTAAATTTGCCGCAATCGCCATTCCTAATGCTGCGCTAATCGAGGTACTCGAATGCCCAACGCCAAACGCATCGTATTCACTTTCATCTCGATTAGGAAATGCTGACACGCCATTTTTTGCCCGAATGGTGGTCATTTTGTTTTTGCGACCAGTTAGAATTTTATGTGGATACGCTTGATGCCCCACATCCCAAACCAATTTATCGCTCGGTGTATCAAACACATAATGTAACGCCACAGTAACTTCAACAGTGCCTAAACCTGCCGCAAAATGCCCACCTGAAACACTGACTGATTTAGTTAAAAATTCGCGCACTTCTTTGCAAAGTGGTTTAAGTTGGTCTTTTTCGAGTTGGCGAATATCGGCAGGTGTGTTTATTTTGTCGAGCAACGGGTAGCTTGTGTAGGTCATGATGCTGTTAATTCCTTGAATGCGGGGACGAGATTGGCGGGTTGGATTAGTGGTCACGTTGAATAATGTAAAGCGAAAGTTCACGCAACAAATTGGCTTCATCACCAAAATCAGCGAGATTTTCAAGGGCTTTTTCGTGTAAAAATTGAGCTTTTTCTTTTGCGCCCGCTAATCCTAATAATGCGGGATAAGTCGGTTTATTATTGTCTTTGTCTTTACCTTGGGTTTTACCTAATGTCACAGTATCACTTTCTTCGTCGAGAATATCGTCTTTCACTTGAAATGATAAACCGATACATTTTGCGTAATTATCCAGTTTGTGGGCAATGTCAGTATTCACATTTTTACCCGCTAACGTTGCTAAAACGACACTTGCGCGAATCAATGCACCTGTTTTGTGAATGTGCATATTTTCCAATTCAGGCAATGTCAGCATTTTTCCGACCGATTCTAAATCAATCGCTTGACCGCCTACCATACCTTGAGAACCACTGGCTTTGGCTAGACAAGTAATCATTTCAAGGCGTTTTTCAGCATTCGCCGTTATTGTTGAATCGTGTGCTAATAATTCAAATGCAAAGGCTTGTAATCCATCACCAGCTAAAATCGCTGTAGCTTCATCGAAGGCTTTGTGACAAGTCGGTTTGCCACGACGCAAATCGTCATCATCCATTGCAGGTAAATCGTCGTGAATAAGTGAATAAACGTGAATACATTCGACAGCACATGCAATTGCATCAAGCTCATCGGGAGAAATGCCTAAAACTTGCCCTGTTGCATAAGTCAACATAGGACGCATTCGTTTTCCACCATTTAAAACGCTGTAACGCATGGCGTTGTGAAGTTGCAATGGCAACACATTTTCACTTGGTAAACGTTGTTTTAACGCGCTTTCGACACGCTCTTGGCAAGTTGTTAAATAGGTTTTTAAATCCTGATTCATGGGAACTCCAAAATGTTTGAATGCCACTTATCAACAAATTAGTGGCTATAAAAGATGAGTTATTATATAGGAAATTGGTTAGCGCGTGGATTGACGGTGTATTTAAAACCTAATGCGCTATAAAAAATACGAAAGAAATTTCAGAATTTGGTGTTACTGTCGAAAAAGAAGGCAGCGTGAAATAAGTTTTGCGTGTTTTTCAGGTTTTTTAAATTGATTACAAGGTGATAAAAATGACAAGTATTTCTTCTACTTCTACATCCGTTTATATTCCACCATTGCCTGTTGTATCGCTTCCAGCGAATACAAATACGGGTACTATGATGACAGATGGCGCACCACTAGCTGGCTCTGGAGCGGAAGCAGGTTCAGCCATTGGCGCAGTTAGTGCGACAACTGTAAATACATATGCTTAAAAAATTTTGATGTGGCGCGACTTTTAAAAGTCGCGCTTTTTTGAAATTTTAGGCTTGCTCTTTAAAACAATGCACCCACGCTGACGCTTCGTCATTCCATTCCATACCACCGTGCATTCGTAAAATTAAATCGCGGTACATTTCCAAACTTGGATAACCTTCCGCTTGTGCATCAGCATCGGTCATATCACCTAATCGTTGTTGATAAAGCTCTGTCACAACAAACGTTTTACCTTCTAATTCAAACGTTTCATTTGGATAACCATAAACACCATTTCGACGTTGTTGCGTTTTACGTCCTGCAAGGGTGGCTTGAACTAATTTTTCATGTGTTACAAGACGTTCAATTGAACAGGTTTTTTCAGGATAATCCATTTTGTCATTCCAAAATTGAGTGAATAAAGTCACATTGTGACTGAAAAATAGAATTTCTAAAACGTCAATTTTGACCAATCAAAGGATTTTCCAGGGTCTGTTTTTCGTTCAGGTGCAATATCGGAATGTGCGACAATGTGCGATAAAGTGGGATAGTTTTTTTTCAATGCACTAATAATGTCATTCAACTTTTCATATTGCATTTCAGTGTAAGCAACGGTTTCACAACCTTCTAATTCAATTCCAATTGAAAAATCATTGCAATTTTCTCGCCCTTGAAAACACGAAACACCCGCGTGCCAAGCCCGTTTATTGAATGGTACATATTGCACGCATTCACCATTACGTTGAATCAATAAATGCGCGGAAACGTGCAACGTGTGAATGTTTTGAAAATACGGATGTGCATTGGGATTTAAACGATTACAAAATAAATCTTCGATATAACCACCACCGAATTCATTGGGCGGCAAACTAATACAATGAATCACAACCAATGAAATCTCGTTTTCATTCGGACGGTCGTTAAAATTAGGGGATAAAACGTGTGTAATTCGGGTGAACCAATGATTTTCTATATTCATAGCTGCTTTAGATTTAAGTGGCTGTGCGGTATTCTAGCGCGTTTAGATTCACATATAACCTCATTAAAATCATGCAAGAAATTTATCAACCCCAAGAAATCGAAACCCAAGTCCAACAAGCGTGGGCAGTTTCAAAAATTTTCAACGTCACCGAAAAGCCTGACCAAGAAAAATACTATTGCCTTTCCATGTTTCCGTATCCGAGCGGCAGATTGCACATGGGACACGTTCGGAACTACACCATCGGCGACGTAATTTCGCGTTATCAACGTATGCTCGGCAAAAACGTGTTGCAACCAATGGGTTGGGATGCGTTTGGTTTGCCTGCTGAAAATGCCGCCATGCAACACAAAGTGCATCCTGCGGATTGGACATACAGCAATATCGATTACATGCGTGACCAATTAAAACGATTAGGTTTTGCCTACGATTGGGATAGAGAAATTGCAACGTGTGACCCTGATTACTACAAATGGGAACAATGGTTTTTCTTAAAATTGCTCGACAAAGGGTTGGTTTATAAAAAAACTGCGCCTGTAAATTGGTGTCCGCACGATATGACTGTTTTGGCGAATGAACAAGTGATTGACGGTTGTTGCTGGCGTTGTGATACCAAAGTCGAACGCAAAGAAATCGCACAATGGTTTTTGAAAATCACCGATTACGCACAAGAATTACTTGATTCGCTCGAAACACTCGACGGCTGGCCAGAACAAGTTAAAACCATGCAAGCGAACTGGATTGGACGTTCAGAAGGCGTGGAAATGGATTTTGCTGTGCCGAATGAAAATCCTGTTCGTATTTATACCACGCGCCCTGATACCTTGATGGGTGTGACGTATTTAGCCGTTGCCGCTGAACATCCGCTCGCGTTAAGAGCTGCTGAAACAAATGCGGACATTCGCGCGTTCATCGAAGATTGCAAAACGATGGAAACCTCCGAAGCCGCGATGGAAACGATGGAAAAACGTGGTATCAATTCAGGGATTACGGCGTTGCATCCGATTACGGGCGAAAGTGTCCCCGTTTGGATTGCGAATTTCGTGTTGATGAGTTACGGCACAGGCGCAGTAATGTCAGTACCCGCGCATGACCAACGTGATTTTGAATTTGCGAAAAAATACGGCATTGCGATTAAACAAGTGATTTTTTCTGTGAAAGATGAAAACGACGATTGCACCGAACAAGCGTTTACACAAAAAGGCGTGTTGAAAAATTCAGGGGCATTTGATGGTTTAACCTCGCAAGAAGCCTTTGCCAAAATCGCCGAAACCTTAGAAGCGCAAAACAAAGGCGTTCGAAAAGTGAATTTCCGTTTGCGCGATTGGGGCGTGTCACGGCAACGTTATTGGGGCGCACCGATTCCAGTGATTTATTGCGACGATTGCGGCACTGTTCCCGTTCCTGATAAAGATTTACCTGTGCAATTGCCACGCGACGTGATTTTAGACGGTTCACAATCGCCACTCGTTGCACATCCGACTTTTTCACACGTTGATTGTCCGAAATGTGGCAAAGCGGCAAAGCGTGAAACCGATACCTTTGACACCTTTATGGAATCGTCGTGGTATTTCGCGCGTTTTGCGAGTCAGCCAAATGATGCCATGCTCGGCGAAAGCGCGAAACATTGGTTGCCTGTAGACCATTACATTGGCGGCATCGAACACGCGATTTTGCATTTGTTGTATGCGCGTTTTTATACCAAATTGTTGCGTGACGAAGGTTTAGTGATTTGTGATGAACCGTTCAAAAAATTGCTCACGCAAGGCATGGTGTTAATGGATGGCAGTAAAAT
>CAIVBX010000304.1 GCA_903904275.1 uncultured Pseudomonadota bacterium | reverse complement strand
TTATATTTTATTTTTAAATCAAATCATTAACTCGAATTAATCTAAAATTTTGAGTAAAATACTCCAAAAAAGTTATACACAGGGTTATGCACAGGTTTTTGGGAGTTATGCACAGATTTTGAAAAGTTATGCACAGGGTTATGCACAGGCAATTTTTGGTTTTCATTTATGTAAAATTTAATTTTAAAATCAAAATGTTACGCCATATTTGAATAGAAGCGATATTTTTAACCATTTGATATTTAAATAATTTTTTAAAAAAAAATCTAAAAAAATAATTTTTCATTTTCTGCAATAATTGCGGTTATGCAGACAAAATACGAATCAAATTAACGTAATCTTCCGATAATTTCAGATCAATTTTTTTCAATTCATCAATTTTTTTGCAGGCACTCATAACCGTCGTGTGATTTCTGCCGTTAAATGCCGCGCCAACTTCTGGAAAACTATGTGGCGTTAATTCACGAGATAAACGCATTGCAATCTGTCTTGGTCGTGTAATTACTTGCGATTTTGTTTCCGAAAGAAGTTCATTTATGCTCAAATTAAAATACTTAGCCACAACGTTTTGAATCGTTGAAATACTTACGATTTTTTCTTGTAACACAATCAAATCGTGTAGCACCTCTTTCGCAAAATCGAGCGTAATTGGGACATTTTCATATTCGGCATTGGCAATTAACCTGCGTAATGTGCCTTCTAAATCGCGGACGTTAAACGGCATATGTTTTGCGATGAAATACGCAACTTCGTCGGGCAGATAAATGTCTGCAAGTGAGGCTTTTTTCATCAAAATTGCAACTCGTGTTTGCATATCGGGCGGCTCAATTAACACAGGCAATCCATAGCCAAAACGTGATTTTAGTCGTTCTTCAATTCCTGAAATTTCTTTTGGATATTTATCGCAGGTTAAAACAATTTGACGTTTTTTTTCGGCTAATGCGTTGAAAGTATGGAAAAACTCTTCCTGTGAACGATCTTTTCCTGCAAAAAACTGAATATCATCAATCAGCAAAATATCTGCTGCTCGATAAAAATCTTTGAATATGTGAATGGCATTTTCTTGGATTGCTTTTACCATTGCTTGCACAAAGCGTTCGGCGTGCAAATAGACAATTTTGGCATCTGCATTTTGAGCCAAAATCGCATTGCCAATTGCGTGCATCATGTGTGTTTTACCCAAGCCAGCACCGCCATAAATGAGCAATGGATTGTGCATTTTTCCCATATTTTCAGCAACTTGTATTGCTGATGTTCGTGCAAATTCATTAGATTTTCCTTCGATAAAATTATCGAAAGTAAATTTTTTATTGAGTGAATTTTGAAAATTATGGACTGAAAATGTAATGTCCGCAGGATCGCTAGGAATGACAGGTTTAAGTGTGTGCCGTTTTGAGCCAACATCAAAAACGAGCTTTAATTTGCCATTTGAAAATTCAGTGACAGCGTCGTTTATTTGCGCTGCATGGTGTTTTTTAATCCAGTCCAAAACGAAACGATTTGGCGCAAGAAGATGTAATTGACCTTCAGTTTCAACCGCTTGTAACGGGCGAATCCAAGTATTGAAATCAGTACTAGCAACTTCATTTTCTAGCTTAGAAAGACAGATATTCCAAAGTGAACTCATCGAAAATTTTACGGGTAGAAGGTTAGAAAATACGAAAAAAACAGTGAGTTAGATTAAAAAACTCAAGACTGTGAATTGACACGGCTAGGGGTTTATTCTATCATCCGCCGACTATTTTATCTGTTTTTGTTAAAACCATCTTAGGCTGAAAATCTCATGAAAAGAACCTACCAACCAAGTAAATTAAAACGCGCTAGAACCCATGGTTTCCGCGCTCGCATGGCAACTCGCAACGGTCGTAAAGTGATCAACGCACGTCGCGCAAAAGGTCGCGCTAGTTTAACCACTAGCGGTTAAACGATTTAGTTCTGTGACGAAAACTGACTTTAGTTTTCCGAGAAAAATTCGGCTAACAACACCAGTCGATTACAAGAAAGTTTTTACTAATCCGACGAAATCTAGCGACACTTATTTCACGTTGTTAGCTGTTCATAATGATTTTGAACACCCTCGCCTCGGATTAGTAGTTGCTAAAAAAAACGTAAGAAAAGCCGTTCATCGCAACCGAATTAAGCGCGTTATCCGTGATAATTTTCGCAGGAATCAACATTCAATTTCTAGCATTGACATTGTTGTATTAGCTCGCAAAGAAGCTCTTGATGTTGCGCCTTTACTACTACAAAAGTCACTTGAAAAACATTGGCTTAGACTGGTTTCCCGATGCAATTCTTAATCACCGCTCCCATAAAATTCTATCGCTATTTCATTAGCCCCGCTTTGGGAAACGTGTGTCGTTTTTATCCTAGTTGCTCGAGTTACGCCTTAGAAGCGGTTGAACGTCACGGTAGCGTTGTCGGGTCTTATCTCACTCTCAAAAGATTAGCGAAATGTCATCCTTTTCACGAAGGCGGCATCGATCCTGTCCCAGAAAAAATCGGTAAATAATAAACATGGACAATATAAGATTTTTACTCATCGTTACCTTTGCAATGCTTGTTTTCATGCTGCAACAAGCATGGGAAGCAGATTACAACCCAAAACCTGTGATTCAAGCAGCTGTCGAAAACGTGAATGCGCGTGATGATTTGCCAGCAGGTACAACGCCAGCGCAAACACAAGCGGCAGTGCCAGCGGTTGCAACCGCTTCAACCGCGAAAGTCATCAAAATCACCACCGACGTGTTAGCGTTAGAAATCAACACCGAAGGCGGCACGATTCAAAACTTAGATTTACTCGCCTACCCTGTTGAACACGAAAACACGGCGGTGAATAAATTGCGCGAAATGTTCGGTTTTGCGATTCCTGACATCAACAAAAATCCTGTCCGTATTTTCAACGGTGAAGCGGCTAAATTATTTGTTGCACAAAGCGGTTTAATTACCAGCACAGGTTCAGTCGAAGCGGCAAATCATCACAGCATTTTTGCTACGCCCAAAGACAATTACGTTTTAGAAGCTGGTCAAGAGTCGTTGAATGTGCCATTAACGTGGACAGATGCAAACGGTTTGCAAGTGACTAAAATCTTTACATTTAAGCGTGGTAGTTACGAAATCGATTTAGCGCAAAAGGTGAAAAATAATTCGCAAGCAGCGTGGACAGGTCGCCAATATAGCCAATTACTTAAAACGCCCGACACCGAAAACAAAGGTGGAATGCTCACTAGCGGAATGCGAGCGTATGATGGTGGCGTGATTTACACCGAAGCGAAAAAATATCAAAAAGTTGATTTTGACGATATGCACGACGAAAACCTAGACGTTGCAAGCGTTGGTGGTTGGACGGCAATGATTCAACATTATTTCGCTTCTGCGTGGGTTCCACCTGCTGATCAAGAAAATCATTTTTACAGCAAAGAGTTAAAACTCGGTCAGTATGTGATTGGAACGTATTCACCAGCCGTCACTGTTGAAGCGAATGCCGAAGCAAATTTTGCCGCGCAACTTTACGCAGGACCTAAAATTCAGCCGTTAATGGAAAAAGTGGCGATAGGTTTAGAATTAACTGTTGATTACAGTGTGTTGACCTTTATCGGCAAACCGATTTACTGGTTGCTTAATCAGATTCACGGCATTGTTGGCAATTGGGGCGTAGCGATTATGGGCGTAACGTTTGTGATTAAGTTGCTCTTTTTTCCATTATCGAATGCGAGTTTCAAATCGATGGCGAAAATGCGAAAAATTCAGCCACGTTTGAAAGAATTGCAAGAACGTTTCAAAGATGACCGCCAACGTTTCAACACTGAAATGATGGCAATGTACAAAAAAGAAAAAGTGAATCCATTAGGCGGTTGTTTGCCGATTTTGATTCAGATTCCTGTGTTTATGGCGTTGTATTGGGTACTCAGCGAAACCGTTGAATTCCGTCAAGCTCCATTCATGTTGTGGATTCAAGATTTGTCGATTCAAGACCCGTTCTTTGTGTTGCCTGTCATCATGGGCATCAGTATGAAAATTCAACAAAGTTTGAATCCAGCACCGATTGACCCTGTGCAAGCGAAGGTCATGAAAATGTTCCCAATTGTATTCACGGTCTTTTTCTTATTCTTTCCTGCGGGCTTGGTGTTGTACTGGGTTATCAATAATACATTGTCGATTCTGCAACAAACCTACATCACGAAACAAATCGAAAACGCGAAATAATGTGCTAAACACAGATACTATCGCGGCAATTGCAACACCGTCAGGTAATGGCGGTGTCGGTATCATCCGAATTTCTGGGACACTCGTTTTAGAAATTGCCTCAAAATTACTTTCTGTAAGGGCAAAAAATTTTTTGCCCCTACATCCACGAAACGCTGTTTATTCGCCTTTTCTTGATGAACAAGGCGAAACGATTGATTCAGGCGTTGCTATTTATTTTCCCAATCCCAATT
>CAIVBX010000303.1 GCA_903904275.1 uncultured Pseudomonadota bacterium | reverse complement strand
TCCAATCCATTTAACCAATTTACATTGCCATGAAGGTACGCAACTGTTTCAGAAAAACGCATCGCATCACCAAACCATGAAACGGGAGCTGATGCGCCCCAAGCACGATAACTTGAATCATCTGACAATTCGGTACTTTCATAACTTAAACTCGATTTCGCTTGCCAAAATGGATTGATGTCTAAATTGTAAGTGGCATTAGCAACTTGATTTGTTACATCCCAAATCGCTTTGCCTGAATAATCATAAGAAATAGGTGCAGCAGGATTGTACGAAATACTGTTATTATTTTTGTTTTGCAAACGGTAATAACTAATTGTTAAATCTTTATAATTTACTTTGAAATGAATGTTGTGATTTTGTTCACTTAAATCTGTTTTGTTGAGATTTCCATAAATTTCGGGATAATTTTGTTTTAAATTTTCTGAAGCTGAACGATGAAAACTGCCCGTCAATGAAACGTTGATGTCGTCATTGATTTTTTTACCTGCTGCAACTTGAACTTCTGCGGTATCTTGCGAACCACCTGTTGTTTTAATTTTAAAACCGTTCAAATCTTCGCCATTTTTTGTGACTAGGTTAATTGTACCTAACATAGCATCTGCACCATAAACTGATGATGCTGAACCTAAACTAATTTCAACTTGCTTCACATCAATTAACGGCATACTACTAAAAAATGTGGTGGGTTCACCTGTTGGAGCTTTAATTTTAATACCATCAACTAACACTGTAATTTTGTCATTTGCAAATACACCACGAATATAAATTTCGGTGGTTGCTTTTTCGGTTGCACCTAAGTTAGCAACATGAAAATCAGGGATATTTTTCAAAATATCCGTTAAAAATCTGTACCCTTTGCGATTGATTTCATCTTGCGAAATCACATAAGCGGTAACGGGAGATTTATTTAATGACATTGGCATTTTGGTAATTGATGTGACTTGTACATCCATCAATTCTTCAAGTGATACATCAGTAAATTCACTTTCAGCGTGTGCGACATTAGCTAAAAAAAGAAGTCCGAAAAGTGCGTGAATGTTTTTTTTCATAGCATTTAATAAGACAAGCCAAGAGTTAAATAAACACGGCGAGTTTCTTGTTGAAAACGCGGTATACCGTCAGAATTATAGCCATTCGTGTAGTATTCATTGTTCAATAAATTCGTTACACCTAAATCAATACTCCATTCAGTAGCCCGAAATGGCTGGCTGTAATGCACGTTGCTATCAAGAATTATCCCATTATAGTCCACGTTCGAGTTTTTCCGTTTTACACCATCAAACCAACGCCCTGTAAAACGAAACGTGAATTTATCCAAGTCATAAAGCAAATTACTTTTAATCATGTGTTTGGCAACACTGGTTAAATTCGTCGAATTATTTTCTACACCATCAGTCAACGTGTAATTCACATCAGCACTGATACCATTTGCAAATTTTTGGCGGTCAGTCACTGAAAAACCATGCGTGTCTAATGTTCCAAGTGGTGAATTCGGTCGCGTAATATTTGTGCCATCGTTATAAAACCATGACGCATTGAAATTGTTCGTTTTAAAAGGTTCAGCATTAAATCCAACTTCAGATGTTTTTAATTCTTCTTGCGGTTCATGTCCAGGGTGAAACGCGGCAGGCGAAAGATAAGCCGTTCCCCATGCACCAAAAAATCGCAGTTCTTTTATGGCTTGCCACGAAAAACCAACACGCGGATTAAAAACAGGGTCATAACGTGAATCGGCATCCATTCGTACTGAACCATTTAAAGATAATGTTTCTGTTAGGTTGTAACTCAATTGAGAATAAGCGGCATAATCCTCATAATTAGCTGGCACTCGGTCTTTTAAGACACCTGGTTTCATAAAATTGAGTTCAACACCGCTCAACCAATTAACATCACCACGAAGATAGGCAATTGTTTCAGCGACCGTCCAGGTACTACCACCATTGCCATCATTTGAAGATGGGGACTTTCTATAAGTTGAGTCGGCAGACAAGTTTGTTGTTTCATAAGTCACTATCGACTTTGCTTGCCAAAATGGATTAATTTCTAAATTGTAAGTCGCGTTGGCGAGTTGATTCGTCATGTTCCTAAACGCGCTACCCGATTCACCCTTGGGTACGATGGAATCATAAAATAGGCTGTTGTTAATATCATTGTGCAAACGATAATAACTGAGTGTTAAATCTTTATAATTCGTCTTAAAACGAAAGCTGTGATTTTGCTCTGCAACGTTTATTGTACCGAGATTTCCCGCCACATTTGGTAGATAATTATGCGTTGAATCTTCTTGATTAGAACGGTGAAAACTGCCCGTTAATGAAACAGAAATGTCATCATTGATTTTTTTACCCGCCGCAACTTGAACTTCGCCCATTCCCGCTTCGCCGCCCGTGGCTTTTATTTTAAATCCGTTAAGTCCTTCGCCATTTTCAGTCACAATATTAACCGTTGCTAGCATCGCATCTGCACCATAAATGGATGATGATGTCCCCAAACTGATTTCAATTTGCTTCACATCGATGAGGGGAATACTGCTGTAAAACATCGACGGTTCGCTGGTAGGCGGTTTGACTTTAATACCATCAATTAACACCACAATTTTGTCATTCGCATATATGCCGCGTACATATATTTTAGTGAGCATTCTTGTCCCAGCCGCATAATTGACAACATGAAAATTAGGTGTATTTTTCAAAATTTCAGGCAAAAAACGATAGCCTTTTCGGCTGATTTCATCTTGTTTTATGACATAAGCACTTACAGGCGATTTGTTAAGAGGCATTGCCATTTTGGTAATTGACGTGATATTTACGTCCACTAATTCTTCGAGCGATACGTCCATAAATCCCGCTTCTGGTTCGTATGTTTTTGATTCAGCCTGAACCATTTTAGCAAAGACGATAAACAGAAATAACGATTTTAATTTCATAAAAACTCGATGAAAACGTCAATAAATAAAACATTTTGAATGAAAAAGGCGCAAGCCACATTTCTGCAACTTGCGCCTTTGTTGAAGCGGTTAAGAAACTATTTTTTCTCTTTCGCTTTGTTACGTTCTGCGACTTCTTTGATGACTTCTTCAGAAACGTTTTTAGGGCAAGGTAAGTAATGTGAAAATTCCATCGAGAATTGTCCGCGACCTGAAGTCATGGTACGCAAATCACCGATGTAACCAAACATTTCGCTCAACGGAACTTCTGATTTGATACGAACGCCCGTTGGACCCGCATCCTGTGATTTAATCATGCCGCGACGACGGTTTAAATCGCCGATTACGTCACCAACGTGATCAGACGGTGTGAACGTATCAACAGCCATGATTGGTTCAATCAATTGAGGACCAGCTTTTGGCATGGTTTGACGGAAAGCGGCTTTTGCTGCAATTTCAAACGCGATTGCTGATGAATCCACGGCGTGGAATCCACCGTCCGTTAAATTTACTTTGAAATCTAAGCAAGGGAAACCAGCTAAAACGCCTTTGTCGAGCATTGATTTGAAGCCTTTTTCAACTGCTGGCCAGTATTCGCGTGGAACGTTACCACCCGTAACTGTTGATTCAAAGACGAAACCTGAACCTGGTTCACCTGGTGTGATGATGTAGTTGATTTTACCGTATTGACCAGAACCACCCGATTGTTTTTTGTGGGTGTATTCGTCTTCCACTTCGCGCGTAATTGTTTCACGGTATGCTACTTGTGGTTTACCAACGATAACGTCAACGCCATGGGTACGACGTAAAATGTCTACTTTGATGTCTAAGTGTAATTCGCCCATCCCTTTCAAAATCGTTTCGCCGCTGTCTTCGTCGGTTTCAACGTGGAAAGAAGGATCTTCTTGAATCATTTTGCCTAATGCTACGCCCATTTTTTCAGAAGCAGCTTTGTCTTTTGGCGAAATCGCCAATGAGATTACAGGCTCTGGGAATACCATTGGTTCTAATGTCGCAGGGAATTTTGGATCGCACAAGGTGTGACCTGTTTGTACGTTTTTCATACCCAAAACAGCAACGATGTCGCCCGCTTGCGCTGATTCTAATTCGTTACGAGTATCCGCGTGCATTTCCACGATACGACCAATGCGTTCAGTTTTGCCTGTGAAGGTATTTAAAACACTTGTGCCTTTTTCTAATTTACCTGAGTAAATACGCAAGAAAGTCAACGCACCAAAACGGTCATCCATAATTTTGAACGCTAATGCGCGTAATGGACGTTCTGCATCAACTACCGCAAATTCACCCGTTGGGTTGCCGTCTAAATCGACTTCTGGTTGTGGATTTACGTCTGTTGGGCAAGGCAAATAATCGATAACACCGTCTAAAACTAATTGAACGCCTTTGTTTTTGAATGATGAACCGCAGAAAGTTGGGAAAAAGTCCATTTTAATGGTTCCGCTACGGATACACGCTTTAAGCACATCAATTTCTGGCGCGATTTCGTCGTCTAAGTATTTTTCATAGACTTCTTCGTTTTGGTCGATTACATCTTCAATCAATTTTGTGCGCCATTCTTCAGCTTTTGCTTGTAAATCTGCTGGAATGTCTTGAATAGTGTATTTCAATGGGTCGCCTGATTCGTCCCAAATCCACGCTTTCATAGTCAATAAATCAACTACGCCTGTGAATTGGTCTTCAACGCCGATTGGCAATGTCATCACAACAGGTTTTGCTGCCAAAACGTCTTCAACTTGTTTTACAACGCGGTAAAAATCTGCGCCGATACGGTCTAATTTGTTGATGTAAATAACGCGAGATACTTTTGAATCGTTCGCATAACGCCAGTTTGTTTCTGATTGGGGTTCAACGCCGCCTGAACCACAGAATACGCCCACACCGCCATCTAACACTTTTAATGAACGATACACTTCGATGGTGAAGTCAACGTGACCTGGTGTGTCGATGATGTTGAAACGGTGGTCTTTCCAGAAGCACGTTGTTGCCGCTGATTGAATCGTAATACCGCGTTCTTGTTCTTGTTCCATGAAGTCGGTTGTTGCCGCGCCATCATGTACTTCACCGATTTTATGAATTTTGCCTGTTAATTTCAAAATACGTTCGGTCGTTGTTGTTTTACCAGCGTCAACGTGTGCGAAAATACCAATGTTTCTATAAAGGGATAAATCTGTCATGTGTTTATTTACTCTAAAATGGAGAAATGAGGAGGGTTAAAAACGCAACATTTTAACCTAAAAATGCCTTTAAAAGATAATGTTGAATGTTTCTAATTTTTGAATGCGCCTTTGTGTCCTTGCGACAATCGTAAAATCCCTCGCAAAATATCGACTTCTTTACTGCGTAATTCAGCGCGGTTATACAATCGGCGCAATCGGCGCATTAACGAATCTTCTTTTTCGGGGTGCATAAAACCAATATCCGCCAACGCTTCGGCAAGATGGTTATAAAACAATTCCATTTGATGATTTGTTGCCAAATCCTGTTCATCTTCATCACCGACAATTTTTCGAGAAATTTCACCGTGTTGATTTTGCGCGGTGACAAATAATTCATAACAAACCACTTGCACAGCGGCGGCGATATTCAATGAACTGTAATTTTCATTACATGGAATATGTAGAAGATAACGACATAAATCGAGTTCTTCATTTTTCAAACCTGAATTTTCACGTCCGAAAACAATCGCAATTTTTTCGTGAGCCGATTCTGAAATCACTTTTTCAGCGCATTGACGTGGTGTCACCTCTGTCCAACTAATCGTGCGACTTCTTGCACTTGCGCCGATTACTAATGTGCAATCAGCAATCGCTTCTTGTAAAGTTTCAAAAATTTGCGCTTTTGCCAAAATATCATCTGCGCCAGCGGCTCTTGCTGTTGCATCTGCGTGAGGAAACAATTTTGGCGAAACCAAACACAAATTGGTCATGCACATGTTTTTCATTGCACGCGCCACCGCGCCTATATTTCCAGAATGCGAGGTTTCAACTAATACGATTTTGATGTGAGAAAGCACAATAACTATCCAAAAAGACTAAAAATGCCCTAAGTTTAGCAAAAGATTTGTTAAACTTAGCCTTTA
>CAIVBX010000302.1 GCA_903904275.1 uncultured Pseudomonadota bacterium | reverse complement strand
TGTTCGCTTCTATAGGTATTGAAAGATTGTATATTTTTATCATTAAAACCTTCTCCATCGTCAATCACTTTAACGGTATCAACGGATTGATATGTTTCATCAATTGCCTTATTTACAGCACTAAAATAAATATCGATATTGTTGGCATTTGCCTGAATAGAATTAGTAATTGCCTCGAAAATGACTTTTTCTAATGTGATGTTTTTTAAATCTTTTACAATGGAGTTTATATTTGTGTTCATGATTACGCCTAATAATTTATGACTTACAATAGCGCAATCACTACTGCTTTTAATTTATTTTTGAAATTATAGCTCAGAATCCAATGGCTAAAAAATCCCATGCCCCTATTCAACAAACGCATCCTCACCCAAAACTTAACCATTTCAGAAATTCCCGCCGACCAGTTGCAAATTCTGCAAGATTGGCAAAGCATGATTTCAAATCGCAATCTTGAAAAACACAAAGAAACCGCCGTTGTCAGCGCATTTATTAGCAAATTACTCGAAACGGTTTTAGGTTATCAAACACTTGGACAAGGTGAGAATTACAGCCTCGCGCAAGAATACAAAATCAAAAATGGCGAAGTCGATGCCGCGTTAGGGCATTTTTCAAACGACAAAACAGGCGACAAAATCCAAGCTGTTTTTGAATTCAAAGGCGCGAAAACCAAAAATTTAGACGCTTTAATGAGCGGTCGAAAAGAAACACCCGTCGAACAAGCGTGGCGTTACGCGCGAGATGCGAAAGGTTGTCAGTGGATTTTAGTTTCAAATTATTTGGAAATTCGGCTTTATGCGTTTGGTGAAACGTCGCTGGTTTATGAAGTTTTCGACTTGGTAAAACTGACTGACCCGACGGAATACGCACGATTTATTTTGTGTTTGCACGCAAAAAATCTGCTTTCTGGCGCAACCAAACAGCTTTTAGAACAAAGTCAACAAGCTGAAAAAGACATCACCGCGAAACTTTATGACGATTACAAAGGCTTGCGAGAGCAACTGATTACGCGCTTAATTGCCGACAATCCTGAATTTGCCCCGCTTGATTTAATTTCTCCCGCACAAAAATTACTCGACCGCGTTTTATTTGTCGCATTTTGCGAAGACCGTGGATTGTTGCCACCGAAAAGCATTGCAAATGCTCATAATTTTATCGACCCGTATGAACGCAAACCGATTTACCACAACTTCAAAGGCTTGTTTCGTTCGGTCAACAAAGGCAACGAATTTTTAAAAGTTCCCGCTTACAACGGCGGATTATTTTCAAGCGACAAACTGTTAGACAAACTCATCGTCGCCGACGAATTGTGCGAAGGCTTTTTAAAACTTGCCGAATACGATTTTGATTCTGAAATTTCGGTCACGGTTTTAGGACATATTTTTGAACAATCAATTTCAGATTTAGAAGAAATTACCGCGCAAATTCAAGCCGACGGCGTTTTTAAAACCAGCGCGAAAACGACTTCTGTCACAGGCAAACGCAAACAACACGGCGTGGTTTATACACCTGACCACATCACGGCTTTCATCGTGGAACACACGCTCGGCGAACATTTACGGCAACGTTTTGACGACTGTTTAAGCGGTTTTGCCAACGTCAAAGATGGCGAAATTCAATTCAAACGCGGCAAAGATACCGAATTGAAATTTTTATACGCATGGCAAAACGTGTTGAAAACCATCAAAATCGTTGACCCAGCTTGTGGCAGCGGCGCGTTTTTAGTCGCGGCATTCGATTTGTTGCAACAAAAATATCAACAAATTAACACTCGAATTGCTGAAATCACGGGCAGTTTTGACGTTTTCGATTTGAACAAAGAAATTTTAAATTCCAATTTAAGCGGCGTGGATTTGAACGCCGAAGCCATTGAAATCACAAAATTATCGTTGTGGCTCAAAACCGCTGAACGCGGCAAAAAACTCACCACCATCGACCAACATTTACAAATCGGCAACAGTTTAGGTTTTGAAAATTCGGTTGTGGAAGACGGTTTTTGTTGGAAATCCAACTTTTCTAAAATCATGCAAAACGGCGGTTTCGATGTCGTTTTAGGCAATCCGCCGTATGTGCGAATGGAATTATTGAAAGACCTGAAACCTTGGTTAAAAGAAAATTATCAAGTCGTTTCAGACCGCGCCGATTTGTACGCTTATTTTTTTGAACTAGGTTTAAAAATTCTCAAACCCAACGGAATGTTAGGTTTTATCAGTTCGGCGACATTTTTTAAAAATGGTTCGAGTGAACCGTTACGCCGTTATTTGAAAGAAAATGCCACGCTGAAAAAAGTTATTGATTTTGGCGATTTGCAAATTTTTGAAGGCGTTGCAACTTTAGTGGCAATTACTATTTTTCAAAAAGCAAAACCCGTCAAAGATTCACAAATTGAAATGTTAATTTTAAAAGATGAATTGCCTGCGGATTTAAATGAAGCATTTAAACTGAAACGTGGAATTATGGCGCATTCACAACTTCAAAATGAAAGTTGGAGATTTGAAGATATGCGACTTGTAGAATTGCGTGAAAAATTGACGCAAGGTTATCCAACATTCAAAGAAATTTATGGTTCACCGTGTCGCGGAATCGTAACAGGATTAAATGACGCATTTGTGATTGAAGACGCGACGAAAAAACATTTGATTCAACAAGATGCGAAATCTGCGGAATTATTAAAACCCTTTTTGGAAGGCAAAAACGTTAAATCTTGGAACATCGAACCGAAAAATCTTTGGTTAATTTACATTCAAAAAAATGAAATCGACATTGAAAACTA
>CAIVBX010000301.1 GCA_903904275.1 uncultured Pseudomonadota bacterium | reverse complement strand
TCGATTCAACAGTTAATTTTATTGTAGGTGGACAAATCAGAAATGAACCCATGCGTTTATTTTTGATTTATGCCGAAGGCAATTTCATCGAAGTCAGCGAAGAAAATCCGTATTTTCAAATTGGTGAAACCAAATACGGCAAACCGATTATTGACCGTGTGATTAAACCTGATACGCCTTTAAATGATGCTGTCAAATGCACTTTAGTTTCATTTGATTCCACCATGCGTAGCAATTTATCAGTCGGTTTCCCGATTGACTTGGTTTGTTACAAATACAACAGTTTTCAATTAGATTTTCAACATATTACCCAAGACGATCCGTATTTTTCACAAATTAGTCATAGTTGGTGTGATGGTCTACGCAGTGTTTTTGCGTCATTACCGAATCCCAACTGGTTAAGTTAATTGTCGGTTTCGTCATTTTTCAACATAAAATTTTTACGAGTTGACCATTATGACTATTCGCGTTGCATTGCATCATAAATCACATTATGTGTTTGATCGCCCCGTTGTCGCCACGCCGCATGAAATTCGTTTACGCCCCGCCGCGCACAGTAGAACGCCAATTTTAGCGTATTCATTGAGTGTCAAACCTGAAAAGCATTTCATTCATTGGCAACAAGATTCTTACGGCAATTTCATTGCGCGGGTGACGTTCACTGAACCCACACGCGAAATGGATATTACGGTTGATTTGCTTGCTGACATGACGGTAATTAACCCGTTTGAATTTTTTGTTGAAGATTGGGCAAATCATTTTCCGTTTGATTATCCTGATAATTTGAAAATTGGACTTGCGCCATTTTTAGAAACGGAAACAGCAGGCGTTTTATTAAAAGATTGGTTACATCTGTTTAAAAAACATTTACCTGCTGACATCAACATGACCGATTTTTTGGTTTATGTGAATCAGAAAGTCTATTTGCAAGTATCGTATTTAATTCGCATGGAAGTCGGTGTGCAAACGTGCGAAGAAACGTTGGCAAAAAAATCAGGTTCATGCCGTGATAGCGCATGGTTACTTGTTCAGATTTTACGTCATTTAGGCATTGCCGCACGTTTTGTGTCAGGTTATTTGATTCAACTTACTGCCGATGAGAAACCACTTGATGGACCAGAAGGACCAACCGCCGATTTCACTGATTTACACGCTTGGTGTGAAGCCTATATTCCTGGTGCGGGTTGGGTGGGTTTAGATGCCACATCAGGGTTATTAACTGGCGAAGGACATATTCCGCTTGCTGTTTCAGCAACGCCAACCTCTGCTGCACCCATTACGGGCATGACCAGCATTTGTGAATCCAATCTTGATGTTGAAATGTATGTCACACGAATGTTTGAAGACCCGCGTGTGACTAAACCTTTCAACGAAATGGAATGGCAAAAAATTCGGGCGTTAGGTTTATTTGTTGATGCCGAATTGCAAGCAGGTGATGTGCGTTTAACGCAAGGCGGCGAACCGACTTTTGTTTCTGTTGATAATATGGACGGCGCAGAATGGAACATCGAAGCGTTGGGTCAACAAAAATGGGAACTTGCCAATGTTTTAATGAAAAAAATGCAAGACGAATTCACGTCAGGCGAAATCACGCATTTTGGTCAAGGCAAATGGTATCCAGGTGAACCGTTGCCGCGTTGGGCATTAAACGTTTTTTGGCGCGTGGATAAAATGCCGATTTGGCGCGATAAATCGTTGATTGGCGATACACCAGCAGAAATTCCAACCTCAATGATGCAACGTTTTTCGGTGCAATTGGTTCAACGATTGGGTTTAAATTCGAGTTACGGAATGCCCGCTTACGAAGATCCTTGGATTGCAATTAACGAAGAAAGTCGTTTACCTAGCAACATTGACCCGCATAAAC
>CAIVBX010000300.1 GCA_903904275.1 uncultured Pseudomonadota bacterium | reverse complement strand
ATTTCTGAATAATTTGCAACGCTTTCAAGGCGTGCAAAAAAATCTTCTGAAAAACCTTCTTTCACCGTATCAATTACCGCTACGCCTTCACTACCGCGAATCACATAAGCGTTGTAGGTCGTGCCGTTAGCGGTTTTTAAAATAATGTCGAATGTCCGCAAATTTGGATCGAGCGCACCTATCCAATGCACTCGCTCAGAAAGTGCCACCGCTTTTGGAATACCTGCCGCATTTTCTAATTCAAGCGCGTTCATTTCGACACACTCTTGCCGAATCTTTTTTCGGGCAACTTTCTAAATCGCCCTCGGTTTCTAAATTTAAAAAATGGGCAACTTCATCGTTGTCAAAACCCGCCATGCGATGATTTTCGATTTCCATGAGCGGACGACGAATTAACAACGGCTGTTCAAGCATCAATTCAATCGCTTGTTCGGAATCGATTTCATCGGGATTTAACTCGCCGTTTTTAATCGCAGGCGCGGCACGGTTGAACCATTCGCAAACAGGTTTTTCACCAAAAAACGAACGTAATTTTTCAGGTTCACTGCGCCAATCGTGAGTAAGTAAATCATGCTCAATCAGCCAATGACCTGCTTCAATGAGCAGGTCTTTTTGCTTGGTGTTGTTGCCACAACCGACTTTTTCGTAAAAATGTATCAGTGCCATAATTATCAATGGGCTTGTAATTCAGCCATTGCCTCCGCCATTTTTTCGGGGGGAATGCCTGTGAGCGAACCCGCTGGATTGAGCGGTACATTCAACGCATCGAGTATCGCGCCTTCAATCGGGCAAATACTCGCACATTGCGGCACGTCAAAATCACCGACGCATTCGGTACATTTTTTCGCATCGATTAAAAAATGCGGCTTAGCTTCGTAAATTGCTTTGCTGGGACAAAGCGGCTCACACGCAAAACAATTCACACAACTTTCAATAATTTTTAGAGACATCACATTCTCCTAAGCAGTCGCACGTTGTTTAACTTCGTCGAGTTTTCCAGATTTCGCCATTTCGTTATAAACCAGCATCACAGCAGCTTCAATTTCTTCCATTGCGTGTTCACCGTTTGGCATAATTCCCGCTGTTTCAAGCATTTCCCACGGTTCATAACCGATTTTTGAACAAAGCACTGCTTCACAACCTTCTAAAGTACGAATGGTGCGTTGCAACACGCTTTCGCCGTCGCCGCAACTCGTATCGCCTTCGCAATACTGGTCAACTTTTCGATGCGAAATAAAACGCACGCCTTCGGGCGAGGCTTCGTAAATTAAAAATTCTTTCGCATGACCAAAATGGACATTGATAACGCCTTGACCACTTGTTGCAACAGCCATCAGCGCAGGACGTGTGCCTAATTTTTCAGCTTTCACTTCGACTTTTGCGGCGCGTTTGCTGTTCATTTCGACTTCAATGGCTTGATGAATCACTTTGCGTTTTTCCATTGCCGCTTGATAGTCGATTTCCATATCTTCGATTTTGTCGAGTGTGAATTCGTCGCCTCTATCTTCACCCAGCATTCCGACGGCATCTGCGCGACATTGACGGCAATGGCGCATCATGTTCATATCGCCTGAACAATCGTCTTGCAATTCTTGAAGCTCTAAAGCAGTTGGCCCGCGTTGCCCCATCACACCGTAAAATGTGCCGTGTTCGGCTTCGGCAATCAGCGGCATCACGTTGTGTAAAAATGCACCTTTGGCTTTGACGATTTTGCTCACTTCAGCAAGATGTTTGTCATTGACACCAGGAATCATCACCGAATTCACTTTGACCAAAATGCCTTTCGCCACCAGCATTTCTAAGCCTTTTTGCTGTTGTTCGATGAGAATTTTGGCAGCTTTTTCACCTTTGATACGTTTGTTTTTCCAGAAAATCCACGGATAGATTTTCGCACCAATTTTCGGGTCAACGCAGTTAATCGTAATGGTGACGTGGTCAATGTTGTGCTTTGATAATTCTTCGACCGCATCAGGCAACGCTAAACCATTCGTTGAAACACAAAGTTTAATATCGGGAGCTTCTTCGCTTAAACGGCGGAAGGTTTCAAAGGTGCGTTCAGGATTCGCAAGCGGGTCGCCCGGTCCTGCGATACCTAACACGGTCATTTGCGGAATGTTTGCCGCGACTGCCATTGTTTTTTTCACCGCTTGATTGGGCGTTAATAATTCTGAAACCACACCAGGGCGAGATTCATTCGCGCAATCGTATTTTCGGTTGCAGTAATGACATTGAATGTTGCAGGCTGGCGCAACAGCAACGTGCATTCGAGCAAAATAATGATGCGCGTCTTCCGAATAACACGGATGATTTTGCACTTTTGCACGAATTTCGTCGGATAAATGATTGAGTTGGTCGTCGCTCGACCCACAAGAACTGGCGGCACAACCGCCTTGAGTTGGTTTTTCGTTTAAAACTGGCAATTCCATCGGTGTCACCTCTTGCGTTAATAGTTACAAAGGGTAAAAGCACGGACTGTACCAGTTATTAACCTATTGAATTTAAATGAATTAAACTTAAAGCTATTCTGGATTGTTTGAATTACGACAAGACACGTTGTTTGAATTACGACAAGTTGATTATCTGTGTTGACTCAAGTGTATGACAATTTTTTAATGTCATAGTTTTGTCAAAATCATAGAGTAGGATTCAATAATTATGAAAAAAACTAAACCTAAAAAACATAAATTATTGTTACGTCATCTCACGTTAGATGATTACGATAACCTTGCAGTTCTAATGGAACATGTCTACGACAACCTAGGTGGTGCGTGGAAAAAAGACCAATATATTTCGCAAATTACGCGTTTTCCGCAGGGACAAATTGTCATTGAAGACAATGGCGTATTAGTCGCTGCTGCTTTAAGTATGGTTGTTGATTATTACAAATTCGGCGACATACACACTTACGCACAAATTACAGGTGAAGGGTATTTAACCAATCACGATTCAAATGGTGACACGTTGTACGGTGTGGACATTTTTGTTCATCCTAAATATCGCGGTTTGCGTTTGGGACGCAGACTTTATGATGCCCGAAAAGAATTGTGCCGTAATTTAAATTTACGACGATTTATTGCAGGTGGTCGCATTCCTGGTTATCACAAATATGCCGATAATTTCACACCAGTTCGTTATATTGAAGAAGTGAAAAATCGTGAAATTTTTGACCCCGTTTTATCGTTTCAACTCGCTAATGGTTTTCATGTTCGTAAATTACTGACCAACTATTTACCAATCGACAAAGATTCGCGTGGTTTTGCCACATTACTTGAATGGGTAAATTTAGATTACGTCGATAAACAACCGTCATCAATTGTTTCATCAAAAAGTGTGGTGCGTTTAGGCGTGGTGCAATGGCAAATGCGAACGATGACGAGCGTTGAAGAATTGTTAAAACATGCTGAGTTTTTCATTGATGCTGTTGCGGGGTATCATTCGGATTTTGTATTGTTTCCCGAATACATGAGTGCGCCGTTGATGGGATTGTTTAATGATAAACATCCGCCCGATGCAATTCGCGCCTTAGCGGGTTTTACCAGCGAGATTCGTAATGGATTGTTAGACATGGCGATGTCTTACAACATCAACATTATCGCGGGTTCGATGCCTGAATACAGTAATCATGAACTTTATAACGTTTCATGGTTATTGCGTCGAGATGGCACATTTGAGGCGCAATATAAAATTCACGTCACGACTGATGAAGTGAGTTGTTGGGGCGTAAAAGGTGGTGACGCGCTCAAAGTTTTTGATACCGATTGTGGAAAAATTGCTGTTTTAGTGTGTTTTGATTCTGAATTTCCAGAACTCGCCCGTTTAGCCGCGTTACAAGGCGCACAAATTCTGTTTGTACCATTTTGGACTGATACCAAAAATGCGTATCAACGAGTGCGTTATTGTTCACACGCAAGAGCCATTGAAAATGAATGTTTTGTCGCCATTACGGGAAGTGTAGGGAATTTACCGCACGCTGAAAATATGGATATTCAATACGCCCAAGCCGCGATTTTTAGTCCAAGTGATTTTTCATTTCCACACGATGCAATTTTGGCAGAAGCTACGCCAAATACTGAAATGACGCTGATTGCAGATGTGAATTTGGATTTGTTAAAACAAGCTCGTTCACGCGGGGCAGCACGAAATTTAGCCAAACGACGTGAAGATTTATACCGTTTGGAATGGTTCTAATTACAACTGATTAAAAATTATGAAAGAATTATTGTTACTTCGCCATGCAAAAGCTAAACGTATTGAAGAATTTGAAGATAAAGACCGTCCACTTAAAAAACGTGGCAAACGCGATTCAAAAAATATCGGTATTTGGTTAAAAAAACAAAATTTATTGCCAGATGTTTTATTGAGCTCAACTGCTAAACGTGCAATTGATACTGCTCGAATTGTACATCAAGAATTAAATGTTAAAGATTTAGTGATTCAAAAAAATGATCAATTATATGCAACCAATGTTGAGCAATTTCGGGCAATTTTGGCTGTTTGTCCAGAAGATGTAAAACGGGTTTTATTAGTTGGACATAATCCTGAACTTGAAGATTTTTTGATTTATCTTGTTGGCAAAGCGACTTTGCCCGATGTTGAAAAATTACTACCAACTGCTGCGTTAGTTAGATTATCAATAAGTGAAAATACGATGTGGCGCGATTTGAATGAACAATGCGCTCAATTTTTATCAATGACTTATGCCAAATCATTATTAGATTAAAGCTCTTTTAACAGGTTCTGCATCATTTTTTCAGCTTGCGATACATAACTGCCACCAAACAATAAGACATGATTCAAAATGTGATACAGGTTGTAAAGTGTTTTTCGTGTTTTATAACCTGCGTCAAGTTGCCAAACATCGTTATAAGCAGCATAAAAATCACGTCCAAAACCACCGAATAATTCAGTCATAGCTAAATCTGTTTCTCTATCGCCAAAATAACATGCAGGGTCGAATATAACAGGCAGATTACCCGCTATCGAAGCCGAATTTCCTACCCATAAATCGCCGTGAAGTAAAGAGGGTTGTGGCTTGTAATCAACAAAAAAATCGCCTAATTGTTCACAAAGTTTTTCACCTAACGATTGTAGTCTTGAACTGTAACCATTTTTTGCTGCAAGTTGTAATTGGAAACCTAAACGCTGTTCGCGCCAAAAATTTACCCAATTATTAGAACGTGCATTCGGCTGGTTTGTTGAGCCAATTGTATTATCAATGTGCCAGCCAAAATGAGGTTGTCGTTTCAAATGTAATTGCGCGAGTTGTTGACCTAACACTCGTTCAGATGCACTTGTAGTTCGCATTAAGGTGAGATATTCAAGTATCAAAAAACTCACATCATCTGTCACGCCATGCACTAACGGCTTGGGAACTGCAACAGTGCTTGTTTCTGTTAGGGCTTGCAAACCCATAAATTCCGCTTCAAACATAGCTTGTCTATTTGCGTGATTCAGTTTTACAAAATAACTACTCGATACACCTTGAAATCGAAATGCCGCGTTAATGTCGCCACCTGAAATGGATTGTGTTGTTTGAACATCAAAATCATATCCTGTTGTAAAGCTAATTTGTTCAGCGATTACTTTTATGGTGTTGGCATTTAATTTAATCATGCTCATAACCAAATCGTGTAATGGCTTCGAGAATGGGAAAATAATCTACTTCCGATGCACCTGCACTGCCATCTTGAGCATAATCGAACGGATTATCTAAATCACGAATTAAGCGAATCATGTACACATACACCAATGAAATAGAACCGATAATGGCGTATTGCGCGGCAGGTTGTTTAAAATTTGCAAATACCAACAACGCTAAAGTCAAGGTGACAAATACGTCTAACAACGCATAACCTGTGTGAATAAAATCTGTTCGGCGAATCACATCTATTCGCGTCATGCTCCGTCTAATGGCATCAATGTTACGAATCACATTTATTTTGAAAGATGGTGGTGTGCCATGTGCTGTCACAATCATCCGCAACGCAGTGTAAGCCTTTTCGGCATTTTCACGATTAAACAACCAATTTACAATCGCATGACAGAGGAGAGCATGATTGTGTTTTAAGTTTGTTAAATCTGTGTCGGTTAAATGTGGCGCATCCGCTTGAATACAATCATCAATCCCTTGCAATCCACAAGCTATTTCAGCAGGAAGTTTTTCACCTTCTTTGTGGTCTGACATTACACCCGACAACATAAAACCAATAACCAATGCAGTTACGGTAATAATTGGCGCAGTATCAGAGAACTCAAACAACGGCGCAATTGCTAATGTCTGCGTGCGTAGATAAGTCATTAACAAAATAACTAACGTGAAAGGCAAGGTTGTTAGCATCAATTTCCATTTAATCATGTGTCTGTGTGTAGCAAAGTTCATCGTAAAAATTTTTATTTATTTTGTAAATGTTCAAGCAAACCTTAAATTATCGCTCACGTTTAAGCAACAAATCCTGCGGTGTTATCTGGGAAAAAATTTCAGGCGGTTCTAAACAATCAGGCACATATTTTTGCGTCCAAATAACCAATTGCTGTAAAACAGGCAATAAATCCGCGCCTTTTTCCGTTAAAAAATACGCATACCGCGTGGGTCTGTCTTGATATGGCTCTTTAATCACAATGCCATTTTCTTCTAACTGCCGTAACCGACTAGCGAGAATGTTAGTTGGAATTCCCTCAGGCGAACTTTGAAAATCGCCGTATTTTCTTTTTCCCATGCACAAATCACGCACAATAACCAAACTCCATTTATCGCCAATTAAATCTAATGCAATAGAAAGCGGGCATTTTGAACGATATTCTTCTGTTGTTTTTTTCATCAATTAAGT
>CAIVBX010000299.1 GCA_903904275.1 uncultured Pseudomonadota bacterium | reverse complement strand
GGTTTTTTTATGCTCGAAATGTTGTCATTTGTTGCGGCTTTTTGCAGTGATTTTTTTTGAACTGCGACAAAATTGCGGTATTTTTTAAATGGGCATAAAAAAGGCTTTAGATTATACTGTAAGCCTTTGATTTATTTGACGTGTCGTGCGAAATCCGAACGCGCGACCATCTCATTAAAAGTTTGATTTTAAATTATATCTAGCAACTGTATACTGGTTCAAACTCCATTATAATCAATATGTTACCAAGTAGTTGATGATGTGCAAAGTCGTATGAAAAAGTATGGAGAAATATAAAAACACAAACAACGTTCTGACTGTTAAACCCAATTCATCTGAAATTCCTACCAATCCTTGCTTGGCAACAACAGAAGTGAAGCCAGCAAATAACATTGAAATGAATGCGTAAATTATCCAGCGTTCCATTAACCATTACTCCGTATCGGCTAGGCTGTTGCCATAACGGACGAATAATAAAGTTGTTTAGTTTCTTCCTGTAAGCTCAGTTCCATCATTTTATCTAATTGAATTTTTGACGGTTTTTCTTTCGTTACCCAACCATACAAGGTTTTTTTGTTAATGCCAATGTCAGTCGAGATTTTGCTGATTGGTTCATTAAATTTTCACCATCGAATCTTGAAATTCTTTTGTATAACGGCTTTTATTCTTGTTTTCTTTAGTTTTCATGACACACTTTTTGGCTTTATTAAAAATGTGTCCTAAAAATTGTAGCGCAAATAGAGCCGATACGTTCAATTTTCAGTCGCCGTCACTAACGCATCAATCATTTCATCACCTTGTGCGATGTGTCCCGAATTAGGCAAAACAACCAAATTCGCTTGAGGCAAGACATTGTGTAATTTCCAAGCCGCTTCAATCGGACAAACTAAATCATTTCGCCCGTGAATAATTGTTGTTGGGATATTTTGCAAAATGGCTGCTTTTTCGAGCAATTCATTTTCAGCTAAAAAATACGCATTTTTTGCGTAATGCAATTCCATTTTGACCTGCTTAATATCGTGGTCAGTAACATGCGAATCGTGAGGTTGATAAAGATTCCCTAACGCAACTTGACCTTCCCATGCTTGCCATGCTTTTGTCACGCGCCGAATTACCAACTCATCTTTTCTCCACAAAGTTGCGCATAAATCGGCAAATAAATTTTCGGTTCGATGTTCAGACGGAATGCTGTCGTGTAATTCTTGCCAAATTTCAGGATAAATTAACGACACACCGTTTTGACCTAAAAACCAATTCATATCTTGCGAACGTGCTAAAAAACTGCCGCGTAAAATCATCGCTTGCACACGTTCAACGTGTTTTTGTGCATATGCTAACGCTAACGTCGCGCCCCATGAACCACCAAATAAAATCCACTTTTCAAAATTTAATTGCTGGCGAATTTGCTCTAAATCGTCGATTAAATCAGGTAACGTATTAGCTTCTAATTCACCAAACGGCAACGAACGTCCACAACCACGTTGGTCTAATAAAATAATATGATAAAAATTTGGGTCGAAAAAGCGGCGATGGTCAGGTTTGCAACCCGAACAAGGTCCACCATGTAAAAAAACAATCGGCACGCCGTTTAGATTACCGCATTGTTCAACATAAACAGAATGCACGCTGTCTGTTTTTAAAAAGAAAGAATTAAACGGTTCAATCGCGGGAAAAAGTGTTTTCATAAATAAATCCTAAAGTGGGATGGCGCGTTGATTTTTTGAATTTTACTGTCAGAATGAATCATTCGTCACATTTTACAATGCAAATAAACCATCTCCCTATGCTGGAATTTATTTTTCTGCTTCGACAACGTTATCAAATTGCGCTCAATTCTAATCCATCCGACACGCAAAATACCCAATCTCTATTTGAACAATTAACGCTTGCCGAGGCATTTTTTCGCAAAGGGAAATTGATTCAAACGTTGCCGTTACAAATTGTCATTATTGGTCCAACGCAAGCTGGGAAAAGTTCATTGACGAATGTTTTTTTGCAATCACAAAATGCGGGCGTAAGTCCATTAGCGGGTTATACCGTTCATCCACAAGGTTTTTGTCATAATTTAAAATTATCAGATTGTTCAAATATGGCTGATTATTTCGCGCCTTTTACACAAGTTACAACGGAAGAATTAAGCAAACATCGTTTTGATTTTTATTCGCTAACAAAAATTGAAACATCTTCTCATTTTTTACCTGCGTGCATTTTTTGGGACACACCTGATTTTGATTCAATCGATTCAACGGATTATCGAGAAGGGGTTTTGAAAACGATTGCGCTAGCGGATGTGATTATTCTTGCAGTCAGCAAAGAAAAATATGCCGACCAAACCGTTTGGGATACGCTCAAGTTGATTGAACCACTGCGCCAACCCACGCTAATTTGTGTTAATAAATTAAGCGAAGGTTCAGAAGCCATTATTTTAGAATCGCTTAAAGAAAAGTGGCGTGATTATCGACGCGATAATTTTCCAGATGTTTTGCCGTTGCTTTATCAACAAACAACAAAAGCACCTGACATTTCACCGACACAAAATCAAATACTGTTTAATTTAGTCAAAAAAGTTCAACGCGAAAAACACGCCCGACGTGAGCAAAAACTTGTGCAAACGCATTGGCAAGAATGGACAAAACCGATTCGCGCTGAACATGTTGTTATCCAAGCGTGGCAAACACTGGTTGATTCTGTGATTGAGCAAGCGTTAAAAAATTACGAACGGGATTATTTAAATCATCCGCATCATTACGAAACGTTTAAACAAGCAATTGCGGAATTATTATTACTGCTTGAAATTCCAAGCGTGGCGAAAATGATGATGTTTGTACGCAATCCGTTCAAAAAATTGCGTCGTTTGTTGGGTAAATCAAGTTCAAACCTAGCCAAAACGAGCAATGAAATTACCGTTTTAACTCAATCTGTGAATCACATTTTGATTGAGTTAGCGCATCAATTATCAGACAAAAATACGCAATCATTGTGGCGCGAAATCAGCGAAGAATTACGACAAAATCGCCAAATGTTGTTAAATGAATTTAATCACACCGCCGAAGCCTATCACCAAAATTTTCAGCAAGATGTTGAACAAGCCGCAAAAGGACTTTATGCAAAATTAGAAGAACAGCCAATTGTTTTAAATAGTTTGCGTGCGACTCGCGTTACAGCCGATGCCGCGATTATTGCGTTGACGTTATACACGGGGGGAATTGGTTTGCATGATTTAGCAATTGCGCCCGCAATGTTAATGTTGACGAATTTTTTAACAGAAAGCGCGATTGGCAGTTATATGAAAAAAGTCGAAACCGATTTAAAAACACAACAATTTGAAGCAGTAAAAACACAAATTTTCGATGTTTTTTCTCAACGTTTAAATGCGTTACCGCAACAAATTACGAAAACAACCCCATATATTTCTCCCGAACAACTTGCTGCCGTCGAAGCAACTTTTAATGAAAAACCTCATGGCTTACGATTATTCTGAACTTTCACAGCGCGTTGATTTATGGGCGCAACAGGCTCATCAATTAGGTTGGATTAGCGAAATCAATTCAACGTTTTTTTCAGAACAAGATAAAAAGCCACTTTTTGAAAATTCCATGCGTCCGTTAATCGTTGCTTTTATGGGGGGAACGGGCGTGGGCAAAAGTTCACTTTTAAATCGACTTGCTGGCAAACCCATTGCAAAATCAGGCGTGGCGCGTCCAACATCAAAGGAAGTCACGCTTTTTCATCATCGTGACGTGGTGTTGCAGAATTTGCCTTTGACTGACATTCGCGTTGCAACTCACGATGATAATGAGCAAAAAAATATCGTTTGGATTGATATGCCTGATTTTGATAGCACCGACACGCATAACAAAGAATTAGTTTTAAATTGGTTGCCGCATATTAACGTGTTGATTTATGTCGTCAGTCCTGAACGTTATCGAGATGAAAAAGCGTGGCGTTTATTACTTGCAGAAGGTGCAAGTCATGGTTGGTTATTTGTGATGAATCAGTGGGACAGAGGACAAATTGAACAGCTTGCAGATTTTGAAAAACAATTACATTTTGCGGGTTTTGATGAACCGTTAATTTTCAAAACGTGTTGTGCTGAATCGATTGAACATGACAAATTTAGCCAACTTTCAGAAACCTTGGTTTCACTTGCTACACAAAAAACGATTGAGCAATTAGAACAACGCGGCGAACAAGTTCGCGTTCAAATGTTGCAAAATCAACTGCAAAATTATTTGGCACAATTAGGCGATGAAATCGCATTAAAAAAATTAAAGTCGCATTGGCATTCAAATTGGAAAAAGACGGCAATACAATTACAACAAGGTTTTGCATGGCGAATTCAAGCGACGGCAGAACATTTTGCACAACACGCAAATGATTTATTGAATTCAACAACACCGATTTCATTTTGGGATGATTTTGCTCAAACATATTTTGACGATGCACTAAATTTGTTAATTATTGATGCTCAGAATTTGCATTTACCTACCGCGCCACTTGAAATGCAGTTTTTAAAATTTCGCGAAAAAGTCCAAAAACAATTTCATTCGCAAGTCGAACTTCAAACTCGTCAAGCCTTAGCTCAACGTGGAAATGTTGTACAACGTGTTTTGTTGAAATTTGTCGCGGTAACTGAAATTGTTTTACCGCTAACGGCAATGAGTTGGGTGGGTTTTCAAGTAGTTAATGGTTATTATGAAAATAATCAAACGCACGACCATTATTTAAATCTCGATTTTGCCATTCACAGCACGCTACTTTGTGGTTTATCGTGG
>CAIVBX010000298.1 GCA_903904275.1 uncultured Pseudomonadota bacterium | reverse complement strand
CATCGACCAAAGCATTACCTTTATTGACCAAGTTTATATTCCTGATTTGCTGGCGATTGCAGGGTTTTACAAAGGTTGGCTTTATGGCGGTGGTTTGTCTGGCACAAATTTATTGTCTTACGGCGATATTCCTGACAAAGCGAACGATTATTCTGCGAGTAATTTACTCATGCCGCGTGGCGCGATTATCAACGGTGATTTGAGCAAAGTTCATGAAGTCGATTTGCGCGACCCTGAGCAGATTCAAGAGTTTGTACCGCATTCGTGGTATGCGTATCCTGACGATTTGAAAGGCTTGCATCCTTGGGACGGCATTACCGAACCGCATTTCAAATTGGGGAATAAAACCAAAGGCTCAAAAACCAACATTCAAGAACTCGACGAAAACGCAAAATACTCGTGGATTAAAGCCCCGCGTTGGCGTGGTCATGCAATGGAAGTCGGGCCACTGGCGCGTTATGTGATTGGTTACGCGCAAGGTAATAAAGAAATTACCGAGCAAATCAATTTTGTTTTGAAAACGTTAGATGTGCCTGTGACGGCATTGTTTTCAACGCTTGGACGCACAGCTGCGCGTGGTTTGGAAGCGCAATGGGCGGCGGGGAAAATGCGTTATTTCATGGATAAATTGGTCACAAATATCAAAGCTGGCGATTTAGCGACCGCAAACGTCACGAAATGGCAAACCGATACTTGGGACAGTCACGTTAAAGGCGTAGGTTTTACTGAAGCCCCGCGTGGCGCGTTGGGTCATTGGCTGGTGATTAAAGACGCGAAAATCGAAAATTATCAATGCGTTGTGCCGACGACTTGGAACGGTTCGCCTCGTGATGAAGCGGGAAATATCGGGGCATTTGAAGCGGCGTTGATGAATACCAAAGTCGAACGCCCCGAAGAACCTGTTGAAATTTTACGCACCTTGCACAGTTTCGACCCGTGCCTTGCGTGTTCGACACATGTTATCAGTCCAGATGGAACGGAATTGACGCAAGTGAAAGTCCGCTAATTTTCACATTATTGGCGTAACATTCGATTTCCCATTTTTAGGAGATAACCATGAATAAATTTTTTTCGCAGTTCGTTACATTTTTGGCTTTAACAATCTTTGCTAACGCGGCTTTTGCACATGTCGGTTTTCATGAATCGAGCGACTTTTTACATGGATTTGTTCATCCGTTTTCAGGTTTAGACCATGTGCTTATCACATTAGGTGCGGGTTTGCTGGCGAGTCGGTTTCAATTCGGTATCGGTTTAACGATTGGCTGGCTAACCAGTTTTGCGTTGATGCAAAGTTTTAGTCATGAATTGCTTTATACCGATTTTGCGTTAGGTTTTTTACTCGCAACAACGGCTTTAAATAGCGTCGGCTATGTTTTGGGTTCGATGCTTTTCAAATCAAAAGTCATTCGCTTAAAAATCTAACGGAGTCACAATCATGAGCAGTAACGCGGTGGAAATCCCAAAAGCAGTTTATGTTTATGAAATTCCAGTACGTCTTTGGCACAGTTTGAATGCGTTAGCCATTACGGTTTTGGCGGTGACAGGTTATTTAATTGCCAATCCGTTAGCATCGGTGGGCGGCGAAGCGTCTGACCATTTTGTGGTGGGCTACATTCGATTCGCGCATTTTGCGGCGGGTTATATTTTAGCGATTGGCTTGTTGTTTCGGATTTATTGGGCTTATGCGGGCAATGAATATGCACGGCAATTATTTTTGCCGCCGCTGTTGACGCAAAAATTTTGGGCAGGCGTTTGGCATGAGATTTTGTGGTATAGCTTCATCGATAAACAACCGCGTAAATATGTTGGACATAATCCGCTGGCGTTATTGTTCATGCACTTTATTTTGGTGTGGGGAACGCTGTTTATGATTGTGACGGGCTTTGCGCTTTATGGCGAAGGCACGGGACAAGGCACTTGGCAATTTACGTTGTTTAGCAGTTGGGTAATTCCGTTGTTTGGTGAAAGTCAAAGCGTTCACAGTTGGCATCATTTGATTATGTGGGCAATTATTTGTTTTGTTATCGCGCATATTTATGTGGCGATTCGAGAAGATAAATTGTCGCGCCAAAGTATGCTCAAAACGATGGTCACAGGTTATCGAATCTTTAAAGACGATGCGCCCGCCGATGACTAAACCAAACGTTTTATTGCTCGGCATTGGGAATTTGCTTTGGGCGGATGAAGGTTTTGGTGTGCGTGTGGTGGAACAACTTTTAAAAAATTACGTTTTTCCTGAAAACGTCACCGTGATGGATGGCGGCACGCAAGGCATTTATCTCGTCGAGCATGTGCAACAAGCTGATATTTTGATTGTGTTTGACGCGATAGATTTTGGTTTTCCAGCGGGAAGTTTGCATCAAATTCACGATGACGATGTGCCGAATTTTTTAGGCGCGAAAAAAATGAGTTTGCATCAAACGGGTTTTCAAGAAGTGTTAGCGATGGCGCAATTGCTCGGCGATTATCCGAAACATTTGTTGTTGATTGGCGTGCAACCTGTTGAATTAGAAGATTTCGGCGGTAGTTTGCGACCTGTGGTGAAAGCGCAAATTAAACCTGCGATGACGTTGGCGTTGAATTATTTGAAAACGTTTGGCATTGAACCGCTTGAAATTTCGGATGCCGTGACGCTCGCTGACCCGATGCTAGATATTGCGCGTTAT
>CAIVBX010000297.1 GCA_903904275.1 uncultured Pseudomonadota bacterium | reverse complement strand
CAGTAGCGTGATAGGCAAACCGTTGTTTATTGATGAAGCCCGTCAACTCTACGAAGCCATTTTACATAGCTCAACCATTCACAACCGTAAAGAATTACTTGAATTATTCGGTCAAATCCTAAGAGCCGCGCCTTATGTACACATTGCTGATGCGAATATGAACGACGATGCAATGGAATTTTATAAACGTCATTGTGGCAACAAATTAGTTCACGTTATCAAAACTAAAACCACAACGAATACGGCTTATCATTGGCAATTAGAAAACTTTGATGCGGCTTATCATTCATTACTTCGAGATGTTAATGGTGGTTTAAGAGGTACGGTGGCGTGTTCGAGTGAAACGGAAGCGCAAAAAGTGCGGAAATACTTAATAAAAAATGGCATTAACCATAAACGGATTTTGATTGTCACTGGCGGTTACAAAGATAAACAAATCTCGAATTTTTTATCTGATGTAAATACGGTTGGCAGAAAATACGATGTGATTATTTACACCTCTGCTTTAGGTACAGGTGTATCAATTGAAATGCCTGAATTTGAGTTTGCTTATTTGCTATGCAGTAACATTTTAACCAGCAATGAATCATTACAAATGTTAGCGCGGAATCGTTGTGCTAAAAATGTGTATGTGGCATTTGATAAACAGTTCTCAACCAATCGCGTAACCGATGAAGAATTATTGAGAGAAGGGCAGATTCAAAAATTGATGAATTTTTCTGATAACAACGGGATGATTTTGCCGCCTGACATTAAAGCCATGATATTTTTTCATGAACTTGATGAGATGTTGCACAAAACCAGAGCCAAGATGAATCAAGATTTGAATGATTTTGCGAATAACTTCTTATTGTTGGCTGAATTAGAGGGACGGCATTTTGTGAAAATTGAAGAAAAGAAAGAGAAGATTGAAAAATTAACCCAAGAAGTCAAAGAGGAACAAGCGTTAGAAATCCAATCAGCACCTGTTGTTGATGACCGTGAATATGACCAATTGAAAAAATCAAATGTCATCACTAAAGAACAAGCGGCATCGATAAGACGTCATGAAGTGTGCAAAATGACAGGCTTACGCAATCCTGAAATGGAAGATATTAAAAATTACCAAAACGGTTACAGCTCGATATTGGCTAACTTTGAATTACTCAGTTCTAATTCACAAAAGCTCAAAGAAATTGACTTGCTCAATTATCAGCATCGTAATAAAACGAAGTGTTTGCTTAGTCGGCAGAAGATATTTAAAGCCTTTTTAAAACCGTTACTACGAGCGCAAAGAAACGGCAAGATTTCACACGCCGACTTGATGAAAGCATTAGCGGTGTTGAAAGAACACGCACCCGAATTAGCCGCTGAGTTTGGTGATTACACTAACATCAAGCCTGTTCGGGTAGCAAGTGTGATTCGTAACTTTGCGAAGAAGTTTGGCTATGTGCTGGAAAATGTAGGACGGCAAAGTACAGGGAAACGGCATCGCACTTATGAAATTAAAGTGATAGCCGATATTGAACGCTATGCCAATAATCGTAAGGGATTGGTAGGTTAAATGATGTCCGTTAGTGATGTTTTATTATTAAAAAACAAACGGGGTTTAAGGACGAATTTAAAACAGTTTAAGGTCTTAATCCCTTCGGTACAGGGAAATGTTTCAAACCGTTCCCGTCGAATAACTCTTTTGAATCAAAGCTATGCAAAGGGGGTTGATTATTTTTTAAGGTCAACATCGGAACAGTTTATGCTAACATTTTAAGACTTTTCTTCAGCTTGTTTTTGTTTGAAATTTAGGTATATCAGTAAAGTTGTCGGGGTGAATTGTAGATTTCCCGACCGCGCAAAAAGGATAGAGTAAAACAGTGAAATCACAAAATCAAAAACGTATCCGATAGCGGCTCAACGCCTAAAGAAATCGTTTCTTTTGGATTTAGCGGATAAAAATTCACATTGTCCACATTTGGCTTAATCAACGATTTGAGAAGTGAAATAAGCTCATCGAGTTGCTTTGGTTCAAGGTCGGCTTTAAAAACCGAGTATTGAACTGAAATGCCAAAATCCCGCACTATACGATCAATAGAAAGCCAATCGACGCGAGTGCGACAATGGATCGTGAAATTATAGAAACAAAAACCAAAGGCTTAGGCAAGAAAGTCAAAGAAGCCACTTATCGGCGAATTCTTGAAAAAATTACACCAGACGCGGCTAAGGCTGAGAAATTATCAAAACACAAACAAGATCAACGCGATCAACTAAATGGCGGGAATCAAAAAACGATTAAGTCATGTACGACTCGATACCAGATTGGCAGCGAAAATTTGCCAATATTTGAAGAAAAATGCGGCTGAAATCACGGCAAATGGTCTAGGCAATTACGACAGAAACTTTAAGCGATCTGTGCAAATTGTGGACGGATTTATCAAGCAATTTGGATATGAATTTTTTGAAATCGATCGCACAGAAAATGTACGGATTTATTGTGTAAAACTAATTGACCATATAGATCGCTACGCTAACAACCGCGCAGGATTGAGGGTACAATCACTTAAAACAAATTGAAAAGTTAGTCATTGAAAAATTAACCAACAGGAATAGAAAAAATGACCACAATTATCTTGACGAAAACAGACACCGAATAACTCTGTTAATGAATCCATTTCAGAAACATCATTTTTAGAAAGGCAACGGATTATTTGAAATAAAACAGCGGCTTTAATCAAGTACGGTAAAATGTTGGCGAATAAAAAAGACGCGATATTCATTTATTGAATATCCGTTTCTAAGCAATCCTATATCATGATTCTGCTGACTTTAAAATCAACAAGTTAAAAAAGTCGAACATCGTGATTTAATTTATTTGATACCTTCATCGGGGCAATTTGCCAAAAAACTTTCAAAAGTTATATTTATCAAAATTGACATACTTGTTTTCACTTTAAAGAATTTTTAATTATGGCAGAAATCACAACAAATTTACTTTCACAACTCGAAAAATGTCCGACAGGAATTGTCGGTTTTGATGAAATCTCAGGCGGAGGATTGCCACTCGGACGAACTTGCTTATTATCAGGTTACGCGGGAACAGGAAAATCGCTTTTTGGCATTGAATTTATTGTTCATGGCATCGAGCAATTTGGTGACCACGGAGTTTTTGTTAGTTTTGAAGAATCGCCGCATGAATTAGCGACAAATGTCGCATCACTGGGTTTTGATTTGAAAGAACATCAAGCTCAAGGACGTTTAAAAATTCTTCAAGTTGAATTGCCAAATATCATGGTTGAAACAGGTGAATATGATTTAAAAGCCCTTTTTATACGCCTGAATTTTGCGGTTCAAGCCGTTGGCGCAAAACGCGTTGTTTTAGATGGCATAGAAAATTTATTTTCAGCGTTTAGCGATTTGAGCATTTTACGCACCGAATTTAGACGTTTAGTAAATTGGTTAAAAGAACAAAATTTAACCGCAATTATCACAACAGAGCGCGGACGTTATGAACTTAGTCGGCACGGTTTAGAAGAATATATTGCGGATTGTGTGATTGCGTTGGATTTACGCATTGAGCGACAACTTGCGACGCGCCGTATTCGGATTGTGAAATATCGCGGTTCAGCGCATGGCGGCGATGAATACCCGTTTGTATTAGACAGCACAGGTTTTGTGGTTATGCCGATTACGTCAGCAGGTTTATTTTACGAAGTAAGTAATGAAAAAGTCACTTCTGGCATTGAAAGCCTCGATGAATTACTCGCGGGCGGCTATTATCGCGGAAGTAGCATTTTAGTCAGCGGCACAAGTGGCACAGGTAAAAGTAGTATTGCTGCACATATGACAAATGCGTCATGTCGTGATGGCAAACGAACGCTTTATGTCGCAATGGAAGAATCGCCGCAACAAATTGAACGCAATATGCGCTCTATTGGCATCAATTTAGCGCAATGGCGCGAAGCAGGTTTGTTGCTTTTTCATGCCACACGCCCAACGGCAAATGGTTTAGAAAAACATTTAGCGTCAATTACCAATATCATTACGCAATTTAAGCCAGACGTTGTTGTGATTGATCCAATTTCTGCATTTGATGTCGGTGTTAATGAAGAAACTGTTAAATTGATGCTAATTCGTATTGTCGATTTGTTTAAAAACAAAGGCATCACCGTTATTTTCAATAGTTTAACGGTCGGTGGCGATGCCGAAGAAAGAACCAGCGTTGGACTTTCTTCACTGGTTGATGTGTGGTTATTGTTACGGAATTTTGAATTTGGCGGCGAACGAAATCGCGCCTTATATGTTTGTAAAGCGCGTGGTATTGCACATTCAAATCAAGTCCGAGAATTCATTTTGAGTGATTCTGGCATTCGATTAGAAAACATTATTCTCGATGAAAAAGGGAATATTTTGACAGGTTCAGCCCGCATTTTGCGTGAAACACAAATTGTTGGCGCGGAAACGATACAAAAATCTGATATTCAACGTCGAGCCGATGCAATTAAGAAAAAACGGGAATTATTAGAAGCGCAAATTGCCATTATGCGAGCCGAATTTGAAGACAAAGAATTAGCCATTGAAGCAGAACTTGAACGCGAAAGACTACGCATTCAAGCCACAGGTGTTGCATTAAACGAGCTTGCCAATCGTCGAAATTTGGCAACGATTGAAAAACCATTATGAACGAGTTTGAAGAAGATGAAGAAATCGTTATTTGGCATTTATGCCTTTATATTGCAGGGCGCACAACAAAATCCGTTGATGCTATTTCAAATTTGAAAAAGCTGTGTGAAGAATATTTACAAGGACGTTACAACATTGAAATTATTGATTTATTAGAACAGCCACATTTTGCCGAAAGCGAGCAAATTGTGGCAACCCCCACGTTAATCAGAAAATTGCCTGAGCCGATTCGTAAAATTATTGGCGATTTGTCGAACAAAGAAAAAGTATTACTTGGGCTAGAAATTAAACCGATTGAGAAATAACGTTAACGTCTTAAACGTTTATTTATTTTTATCGCGGCCTCCTACATAACAGCAGATGACCTCTTTTTTTGTGTCTAAAACGCTGTTTTTCCCCCAAATTTATGACACAAAAAACAACTAACGGAATCAATCGTATTCTGACGCTGTTGCGTAAAGTAACAGGTCACGATTTCACGCTCTACAAAAAAAGCACGATTCATCGTCGTATCGAAAGACGGATGGTGTTGCATAACATTGGCGATATTGATGTTTATGTGCGTTATCTCAAAGAAAATACAGCCGAAGTTCATGCTTTATTCAAAGAATTGCTAATTAACGTCACCAGTTTTTTTCGTGATGCTGACGCATTTTCAGTTTTGCAAAAAGACATTTTGCCTGTTTTATTCAAATCTAAACAAGCTAATGACCATGTGTTTCGTGTTTGGGTGACAGGTTGTTCAACAGGCGAAGAAACGTATTCCATTGCCATTTTGTTGTATGAATTTATTTGTGAAACGCATCATTGGGAATTCAAAATCCAATTTTACAGCACCGATTTAGACGATGAAGCCATTACGATTGCTAGGGCAGGTTGGTATCCTGAAACCATTGAACAAGATGTCACACCTGATCGATTACGTCGTTTTTTTACTAAAGAAAATTCAGGTTATCGCATCAATAAAGAAATTCGTGAAATGGTGATTTTTGCGGTTCAAAATGTGATTAAAGACCCGCCTTTTACCAAACTCGATTTACTGAGTTGTCGTAATTTGATGATTTATTTAACGCCAGAATTACAAGACCAACTCATTCCCGCTTTTCATTACGCGCTTAAAGCAGGTGGCGTTTTATTTTTATCCCCCTCTGAAAGCATTGGCAATCATGTCGAATTATTTTCAACGATTGATAGAAAATGGAAATTTTACCGTGTTGAAAAATTACAAACTACAAACCGAGTGCCGACTATGAATAGCGCGTCTGATTGGACAACACAAAAAAATTATCACGCCATTTCAGACGAAATGACGAGGCTAAAAGATACCAATTTTGCCGAATTAATACGTCGTTTATTGGTGCAATTTTTCGCCCCCGCTTCGGTGATTACAGATTTAAAAGGCAACATTATTTATGTGCATGGCGATACGGGAAAATATCTGCGTCCCGCCACAGGTCATGCCAGCTTGAATGTGATTGATATGTCGCGCGAAGGGCTGAATTTAGATATGTATGCCGCGATTCATTCTACCGTTAGCACGGGAATGTCGGTGTTAAATCAAGAAATGGTCGTGAAAACCAATGGAGATTTAACAAAAGTGAGTTTAAGCGTCCGATTGATTCCCAGTTCAGAAACCAATCAAAGCGTTTTGCTAATTAGTTTTCAAGATGTGATTAGTCAAAAACCAAGACGCAAACGCGCGGCAAAATCTGAAGAAATTGGACGTACACAAGAATTAGAACACGAACTCACCTATTTAAAAGAAAGCTATCAAGCCAGCGTCGAAGAACAGCAAGCCTCAAATGAAGAACTCAAATCAACCAATGAAGAATTGCAATCGACTAACGAAGAATTGCAATCGACGAATGAAGAATTAGAAACCTCAAAAGAAGAATTACAATCGGTTAACGAAGAACTGATTACGGTAAATTCAGAATTGCAGGTCAAAATTGAGCAATTAGCAGGCATCCAAAACGACATGAAAAACCTGCTCGATAACGTCAATATCGGTATTATTTTTCTGGACAGACATTTCATTATTCGTCGATTTACCCGTGATGCAGTGAACATTTACCGTTTAGTCCCCTCAGATGTGGGGCGACCGTTAAACGACATTAAATCGATTGGTGAAAGTGAAAGTTTATTGACTGCCGCGCAAACGGTTTTAGATTCGTTAATTCCTTACGAAAAAGAAATGCAAATTAGTGAAGATGTTTGGATGCTCGCGCGAATTCAACCTTATCGAACATTAGATAATGTCATTGATGGTGTCGTTTTAACATTTACTGACATTACGGCGCGAATAAATGCTAATGTGGTGCAAAATGCGTCGCAACATGAAATAGAAGAACGTTTAACGTTAATTTTAGCAGACGCAGAACTCGCGGGTTGGGACTGGAATATAGAAACAGGTCGCGTGGTGTTTAATGAAAATTGGATAAAAATGTGCGGCTTTGAACTGGATGAAATAGAAAACAACTTTGCGTTTTGGAAAAATGCGATTTGTCCGACGAGTTTTTCTCATGTTGAGCAATTATTAACCGCACATTTAGAAAATAATCACTCTCTCTTTATCGCAGAATATCAAATTAAAACAAAATCGGGTGAGTGGCTTTGGGTAATGGGGCGTGGCGCGGTCGTTCAAAGAAATAACGAAGGAAAACCCACTGTTATGACGTGTGTTGAAATTAACATTAACAAGCGTAAACAAGCTGAATTTGACACATTAGGTGATAGCAATGCTTAAACCAGAAAAAATTTTAACGCTTCGCCAAGAAGCTGAAAAAAAATTAGCAGATTTCGCCACGCAAAAAGGTAGCGTTGTTCACGATTTGCAAAATTGGCTATCGAAAAAATATGCCGATGAAGTGATGCACGAATTACAAATACATCAAATCGAATTGGAATTACAAAATGAACAATTGCGCCAAGCCCAAATTTTATTAGAAGAATCACGCGACCGTTATTTTGATTTATATGAGTTCGCCCCGATTGGGTATTTTACGTTGACAACAGACTGCGTCATTTCAACCTGCAATCTCACAGGAATGCAATTATTGGGCATTTCAGACAAATCAAAATTAGTTAGTCGTCGATTTGCAAATTTTATTACGCCTGAAGATTTAGAACGTTGGAACGTTTATTTTTTACGCGCAAAACAACAATCGGAAAAACAAAATCAAAATATCGAATTAACCATAAAACGTGTTGATAACACATTGTTCAAGGCACGACTTGATACACGATTCGATACACAAAATTTAATGCGTGTTGCGGTTATAAATTTAACTGAGCGATGAAACGGTCATGACAAATCAAAATAAAACGTCTTATTTCGGATTATTTGACGCGCTTATTTTATCAAGTAGCGTTTGTGAAACGGATTTAACGGGGCGACTCACTTTCGTCAATGAGAAATTTTGTGCAATGACGCATTATCGAGAGGAAGAATTACTCGGTAAACATATTTCAACTCTCGGCGCAAAAACGCAATCGAGCAGTATTTTTTTGAATGTCTTAGAAGTCATTTTTCGCGGTGATATTTGGAACGGTGAAATGTGCATGACAACCAAAAAAGGGAATTTTTTTTGGGTTGATGTCACGATTGCACCCATTAAATTTCCAGATTCAGAGGAAATAATTAAATATCTCATTATTTTTAATAATATCAGTAATACTAAACATTTAAGCAAAGACGGTTTAACTAAAAATTTAGACCCGTTTGAAAACAACGATGGACGTGCCATATTGCAACAGCAATTACTTGATATTGAAAAATTGCAAACCATCGGAAAGTTAACGACTGGCATTGCTCATGATTTTAATAATGTGCTGGGTTGCATTATTGGTTACAGCAGAATGTGTGAAGATTTAATCGAAAAAATTTCCGATGCTGAAGTCAAAGAAGAATTTACAGATAATTTAGCCGCCGTTAAACGCGCCGCCGAAAGAGCAACCGAGTTAATCGGTAAAATTTCGCAATATCTACGAATTGAAATCCAAAAAGAAATTAGCCCCATTAACGCTCCCTTAGTCATAAAAGAAGTCATCAAAATGTTGCGTGGTGTTCTTCCTAGCACAATTAAAATCAGCACCACATTTTCTGAAATCCCCGACATTACAATTAACACAATTGATTTACACCAAGTGCTAACAAATTTGATTGTCAACGCGCGTGATGCCATTGAAGGGCATGGCACAATTAGCATTGATGCGCGAATTGTTGAAAAATCTTCGCAATGCACCATTTGTATGGAAGACATTAACAATAAATTTGTCCAAATCAGTATTGGTGATGATGGTATTGGAATTGACGCGAGTAAAATTAAGAAAATTTTTGATGCGTTTTTTACAACGAAAGCGGTTGGCGAAGGGACAGGGCTTGGACTTCATGCTGTATCTAACATTGTGCATAATGTTGGCGGTCATGTTGTTGTGGAATCCGAATTAGGTAAAGGGACGAATTTTAAATTATTGTTCCCGATTTTTGACCGTACTGAACTTGCTGAAGCTGTTGAGGCGTACCTTTCTGTTAATCAAACTAATAGTGAATTAGAAGAAAAATCACATTATGTTTTGGTGATTGATGACGATAAAGATAATGCAAAGTTGATTGAAAAATGGCTGCTTAATCATGGTCAAAAATGTGAAGTTTTTGTAAATAGTGAAGAAGCCTTGTTGAGTTTTATTAAAAATCCGCCTCGTTTTGACATGATTATAAGTGATAACATCATGCCGAATTTGACAGGTATCGAATTGGTAAAAGTCGTTTTAGCCATTCGTGCAAAAATGCCAATTATTATTATATCTGGCACGCTTGCTGATATTTCTAAAGACGATCCTTTATTTGATTTTGGAAACGTCCATTTTTTAAAAAAACCTATCAATTTCAGTGAGGTTGCAAAAGTGTTACTTGAAATCTAAGTGAAGCGAGGGGTCTTGCTTTATGCGCCACATCAGACTTTAACGTAATTACCAAAGTAAAACCGTATGAATGACAATCAAGAATACATTTTAACCGAACACGATTTAATCATGTCGTACACTGACTTGAAAGGCAACATTACGTCGGTAAATGATGATTTCTTGCGTATTACAGGTTATTCCAAAGAAGATTTTATTGGGCAATCACATAAAATAATTCGTCATCCCGATATGCCAAAAGCGGTTTATGCTGATTTATGGAAAACCATTTTACAAAAACGCACTTGGACGGGATTGATTAAAAATAAAACCCAATCGGGTGGTTTTTATTGGGTGCGGGCAAGTATTACGCCAATATATCAACGCGAAGAAGTCATTGGTTATATGGCGGTACATCGTAATCCAAATGCGGAAACACTTAAAAAAATTATCCCGATTTATGCTCAGATGAACGAGGGGATTTTTAATCATTTTATTTTTAATGGTTACGTTAAAAGAAATAGCCTTTTTTGTAAGCTAAAACGAGAATTTGCCAATATAAAAATTCGCTATAAGTTATTGTTTTTAGCATTATTGACCTCGTTTTCACTGATAGCATTTAGTGGCGTTAACTATTTAAATCTAAATGTTGTTGATAGGACTTACCACAATACGATTCAGGATTTTAAACACCAGTCAGAAGCCATTTTAGTTGCCCGAAACGCCCGATTTGAATTTAGGAATCTAATACATGGATTAGATGATGTTTTATTAGTAAATGAGCAAAATACAAGCAATTTAAATACTTATAAAAAAGTATTTGGAAAACAGAATAAAAGTGTTCTTGACGAGTTGGCGCAACTTAAAAAATTACTGCTTGAACAAAAAAAATCAACAGAACAAGTTGACCATTTATTAGCTGACCATAATAAAAATTTAATTAAATTCAATGAAGTATTAGCCTATCAACAGGCTAGTGCAACTCTACAAATCGTTGCAACAGTGAATAAAGTCAGTGAAAATGAATTCGCTGATTTTGATAATTTGATTACATCACTCGAAAAAGAATTGGAAAACACGATTAGTGATGCTGAAATAAAATCTGACATGGTAATACAAAAGTACAGAATTTATTTTGGCTATGCGTTACTTTTAATTTTAATCATCATTCACATTTTTTCTTGGTTTGTCCTACAAGACATAGTTCGACCATTAAATTATGCAAAAGAAATCCTTAGAAGAATTTCTCAAGGGAATTATCTTCAGCCCATTGACAATTTTTTATACAATGAAGTTGGCGATATGATTGACGTAATGAAAGCCATGTCTGTGCGTTTAGCGTCAGTCATTGATATGGAGAAAAAAGCCTCTAATGAACATTTGTCTGTTTTGATTGGTTTGGATAACGTGACAACAGGCGTTTTAATTACCGACCCGCAACGTAAAATTATTTATGTTAATCGAGCTGCACAATCTTTGCTGCGAGAAACCGAAAGCGACATCCGTAAAGATTTGCCCCATTTTCAAGCTGGAAAAATCGTAGGACAAAACATCGATTTATTTCATAAAAATCCAGCGCATCAAATTTCAATACTGGAAAATTTAACGGACACAACAGAAGTCAATGCACTGATTGGTGGGCGTTATATTCATTTAAAGATAAGTCCAATTATCAATCAATTTGGTTATCGTCTAGGTGACGTGGTGGAATGGAACGACGAAACCACACAAAAAACAGTTGAAAATGAAATTTCAGCTATTGTTCATGACGCTATCAATGGGCGATTTAATAACCGTTTTGAAGTGCAAGATAAAATGGGTTTTTATAAAACATTAACCGAAGATTTGAATCGATTGTTAGAAGTGTGTGAAAGTGGTTTTGATGATTTCAAACGAGTTTTTTCAAATATGGTGCAAGGCGATTTAACCGAAAAAATTGAACGACAATACAAAGGCGATTTTGATGTTTTAACGCAAGATGCCAATTTAGCCGTTTTACAACTGAATACCGTTGTTTTTGATTTAAATAGTGCGATTGAAAACGTAAATAAAAACATTCAAGAAATCAACGAAGGCAACAATCATTTAGCAAACCGAACCCAAACACAAACCGAAAATTTGCAACAAACTGTTCATTCAATTTCGGATTTGAAAATTGCCGTGCAACAAAATAATGAAGCTGCCAAAGATGCAAATGTGGCGGTACATCGTGTTTTTGATGTGGCAAGTAAAGGCGTTAAAGTGATTCATAATGTTGTGGATACCATGGAAGAAATTCATCAATCGTCATTAAAAGTTGCCGATATTATTTCTGTCATTGATAGCATTGCATTTCAAACCAACATTTTAGCTTTGAATGCCGCAGTTGAAGCAGCAAGAGCAGGGGAACAGGGCAAAGGTTTTGCGGTTGTCGCAGGAGAAGTTCGTAGTTTAGCGCAACGGGCGGCGAGTGCGGCGAGTGAAATTAAAACGTTAATTGCCGATTCAGAAGCAAAAGTGGAAGATGGCAGTCAATATGTTGTTGATGCTGGGAAAATCATGAAAGAAATTGCCGCTTCAATTGAAAACGTCACAACTATGATGGCAAAAATCGCTCAATCTTGCTCTGAACAAAGTATCGCTATTGACCAAGTTAGTTCTGCGATCATGGAAACAGAAAATATCGTTAAACAAAATTCTGAATTGGTCATTCAAGCCGCGAATGCCTCGGGTGCGTTGGAAGAAGAAATGAAATCATTGTCTGAAAAAACTGCTTATTTTAAAGTTCAAAAAAATACAGTTGATTTTCAGTTGTTTTAAATTAAAACATAGCAATTTTAGTTACAATCGCGTTTCAAATTTCGCTTAATAAATTAACAAGGAAAAAACATGGCAAACATTTTAGTTGCTGATGATGACGAACAATATCCCATCATGCTAGCAAAAATACTTCGTAACAATCAACATGATGTTGTGATTGCAAACGATGGAGCAGAAGCGTTAAAACTTTGTAGGACACAAAAATTTGATTTAATTGTGACTGATATTTTGATGCCGAATGTTGACGGAATTGATTTAATTGTTGATTTAATTAAGCAAAATTCTAAAGTGCCAATTATCGCCATTTCAGGTGGACGCAATACGATTACGGCGGAATTCAATTTGCAGTCTGCACAAACGTTAGGTGTGCAAGCGGTGTTAAAAAAACCTTTCACAAATGAACAATTGATTTCAACAGTCAATGAAGCGTTAAAAATTTAACATCAAGTGGGCGTTGGCAATTACTTAACGGCTAATGAACTCGAAACGTGGCTCGATGGCTTGAATGCCTTAACCGACAATAAATTGCCACGAATCAAGGCGTAATTGATGGCAAATTGAATGCGTTAGCGACTTAAAAATACACAACTCCCTACGCCTTTTTGTCGTCCCAGTTTCATTCCCTGTTCCTTCTTGAATTGCAACGCTTCTTTGGTACGTTGCGAAATCAAATCCCGTTCAATCTCGGGTCGACGCACGAAATGGCATACCAACCACGTTAAGGAATTTTGAGTAATTTTTTACCATCATTTCTCAATGCCCCATCAGGTGCAACGTGACGATAAAGTGTTTGTCGCGTAATACCCAACTCTTTGCACAATTCACTGATTTTTGTTTCTTTATTTTCCATAGCCACTTGGGCTAATCGTAATTTTGCAGCTGTCATTTTATACGGTGCGCCTCCATTCCTTCCTCTTGCACGAGCAGCGTCTAAACCCGCTTTAGTGCGTTCAGAAATTAAATCGCGTTCAAATTCAGCTAATGCAGCAAATATCCCAAACACCAATTTTCCTTGTGACGTTGCAGTATCGATTTGTGCGCCTTGACCAGATAAAACTTTGAAATTAACACCCTTACTGGATAAATCGTGTATGGTATCAACAAGATGCTTCAAATTTCTTCCCAACCGATCTAATTTCCAAACAATCAGCGTATCGCCTTTCCGAACAGCTTTTAAGCAAGCGATTAAACCTTGTCGGTTGTCATTTTTACCAGAAGAAAAATCCTGATAAATCTGTTCTGGCAAAACACCAGCAGCCAGCAAAGCATCTTGTTGTGAATTCAAAACCTGAGAACCATCGGATTTAGAAACGCGCATATAACCAATCAGCATAATGTCACCTAAACGAACGTTTAGGTGACACATTCAAAATGACTGTAAATCGTCAAAAATAGCGTCACTTAACCCATAAAATAATCTGTGTATTATAAATCAGCGACTAAATAAATTAAGTGACATCGAATTATGCGTAGAAAATCCGTTCTTTCAGTTTTAGAACAAAATCACCTAATGAATCCCAATGAGGATTTGCTGGAGGAATATCACATACTCAGTGAATCGGACATTGGCATTATTCAACAACATCGTGGTTCTGAAAATCGTTTAGGTTTTGCCATTCAGCTTTGCTATATGCGCTATCCAGGCGTTGTAATGCCAGACAATCCAAGTGAAAAAGTTATTGATTTTATTGCTGACCAACTCGGAATTTCACCAGAAAAATTTGATGATTATGGGAAAAGGGGTTTGACTACTAACGGGGCGAAAACGTACGCTAAGGAATTTTTAGCCCGAATTTGAACCTACAAAACCATCTACTAAATCGATTCATAGACAATATTGTCTATTAAGTACCGAAAAACGATATTTTAGACATGATTTTGTGGGGTATTTTTACCGTCTACAATGTTGAAACATTTTAGACATCAAACTCAGTAACCATGCTGGGTTGCATCAGAGTTAAATCTCTTAACGTATATTTCAGCCCCATTAGTAATGAACCCCCATGATTTGATGACCTCACGCGAGCGATTTAAATCCTAAAATCTCGTGGGACTTTGAATCCTTTTGTTTAAATTTACCCCCCTTACGGTTAGCGGCATAGATAGCAACATCATCATTTACAAAAATTTCATAAAATTTCGTTCCAGCTTCAAACTTCGCTTTAGACAATGACAAAATCTGTATTGACTAATGTTGGATGATTTGAAACACCAACAATAGCAAATTCCACAGCTGCACCTGTACCATTTCCGTCCGCATCATAAGACAACGCACCTGTAGATGGGTTATAAATAATACGATCGGATGCGACTAAAGTTTCTGTAGACAATTTAAAGTCAGCAGCGTTTAAAGTGCCTACAACCCCCAATTTAGTAAATATACTTTTTGAAAGTTCAATTTTATCTGCACCAGAAACAAAATCAGTAATCGTGTCTACATTTGTCTTCGCGTTTAAGGCGGAATCAAATACAAACGTATCATTTCCTGCACCACCTGTTAAGGTATCATTTCCTTTACCACCATCAATTGTGTCATCACCTAAGCCACCAACTAATGAATCGGCTTTAGCTGTACCCTTAATCGTTGGAACATTGGCAATGTTTAACGTAAAGTCAAGTGGCGTTTTTCCACCATGTCCGTCATTAGCTGTCACAGTAACTTTATTGGCAGGCACATCACCAGCTGTGTAATCAGGTGTACCTGTAAATTTATTTGACGCAAACTTCAACCAAGTTGGCAATGGTTTATCATTTAGTGTCGCAGTATAAGTGAGTGTATCTTTGTCCAAGTCGGTAAAAGTAGTTTTTGGAATTGTAAAACTAAAAGCCTTACCTTCTGTAGCCGATTGAGCAGCTATTGGAGTTGCAATTGTTGGTACATGATTTACTGGAGTGGTTGTTGTAGTCATTTATAAACGATCTCAAATTAGGATTAAAAGATTTTCGTATCAAAAATAGACCAAATTAGGTTTCGTCCGATACGATCAAGTAAGCAAAAGCAAATAATAAGCCAGAAAAGTAGTTTGTCCTCATATGATTGATTTTAAAAACTTTATGTCAATATAATTGAAAATTTATGAATGTATAATAGTGCATATAAACCATTTCAATATAGGGCGATGGCGATATACACCTTTTTAGAAAAAGTAGTTGTGATGTATCAAAAACTAATCATTTCGCGCTCAACGCTCAAATCGCGCCGCTCCCCGTCGCTTGCTCATTTCGCTTATTCGCGCACTACTCGAACAAAAAAATGGTTTGAATTGGTACAAAACTAAGGTCTGAAACTGTAGAAGATACGACACAAATTGTAGAAAATAAAGCACAAACATCAAAAAAAATAATTGTAATTTTAGCGTTTTTTAAATTCATAACAAATTGATATTTTTAGTAAAATTATAAAATCGCCTGAGTTTTCGCAAGTCTTAACAAGTCTTAACAAGTCTTAACAAGTCTTAATGAAAAGGAAGCCAGTTACATTGCTGGTGAAATCGCTAAATGTCAGGCTAATGGTCAGATATTAAATGAAATAGCGAACCAATTCACAAAGTGATGTGATTGCTCAAATGCTGATGCAAGCTCAGATTCCGTACTTCGTAGCGAAAGGTCAACGGTTTTATGATCGTAAGGAAATCAAGTTGGTACTGTGCTATCTGCAACTGGCTTTGGATTGTCATGATAACGGCGCGTTTGATTATTGCATCAATACACCCATTCGCGGTATTGGACTTGCCACTAAACAACGCATTTCAAATTATGCTAGTGCTAAGAATTTCTCTTACTGGCAAGTGCTTGAAAGTGTTGTCGGTACGAATGCTTTAAGTGGTAAAGCCTTGCAAGGGGTGACTAATCAAACGTCAGTAAGCCAAGTCTTAAACTCCGTCAATCGCATAATTGGCGGGGTGTGAAATATGGTTTTTCCACTACAGAAAGATTCAAAAACATTTGGTTTCTTAAAGAGAAGATTCCCAAGCAAACTTCGCTTTCTGTGATAAAGATTCAACTGATTCATCATTCCACAAGTTTTTTTGCCATTCAGTGTAATCAAACTTGTCGCGCTTAATTAGCATAATAAATCTCTCAGCATCGACCATATTCAATGTCGAAAAAATAGATTTAAACCCCGTATCAATAATTTCACTATCTGTTTTCATGTTAATAAATCTTCCTCAATTTCAATAAAGTGCAATGGATTTATAACTTTTAGCCCTTTAATTTCTCTCGCCTTGCTAATTAACTGTTTATCGGTCGTTAAAAAAACATCTGCTTTTGCATGAATAGCACAAGCACAGTGCAAGGCATCTTTAGCTTTCAATCCCAGAGCTTGATAATTTTTAGCATTAACAACAATTTCATCTGTCGGT
>CAIVBX010000296.1 GCA_903904275.1 uncultured Pseudomonadota bacterium | reverse complement strand
GTATCGCACAAATTACGTCCAGAATTCAATAATGACGCTAAGTCATACCCGCGAAAACGGTTGTCCAATTACTTTTATGGATAACTAAATTATGTTCAACACTCAAAACGATACACCTGACCACGACGAAGAATCACACGCTAAAATAATTACGCCCGATTTAAGTGATTCGGAATTGTTAGAACTCGCACGGCTAAAATTAGAAGCAGAACCGTTACCGCCGCCGTCTGATTTTTTACGGAATAATTGTAAAGATTTTGAACCGCCATTTAATGACGTACCACCTGATTATTTTCAGGATGATGAATTTCTGACTGGTGAACGCAACTCGAATAATGACGCAATCGACACTAATGTTTTCCCAGACATTGAACAACGCCCGTGTTATCGCGTTTATGATGACTGGATAGGCAAACGCCCCGCTGGTGTGTATTGGCATGACTTTAGCGGTGTAACGCTTATCGACAACTGGATATGCGCCCCGCTTCACATTGATGCAATCACTCACGACAAAAACAGTAACAATTTTGGGCGTTATCTACGATTCAAACCCACACGCGGCAAAATGCGTAAGTGGTGCATGATTGCAGAACATTTAGCGGGTAGTGGCGAAGAATTACGGCGTGAACTGTTAAATATGGGGCTTGAAATCAGCACCAGTAAGAAAAACAAAGATAGATTACTCGAATACATTAACCGACAACACCCCGCGCAAACCTACGAAATTGCTACCCAAATCGGGTGGCATAACGACGCATTTATTCTGCCCGATAAGACTATTGGCAGCGACTGCTATTTTTATCAATCCGAATACAACAATCACAACAACCCCTACAAACAAGCAGGAACGCTTGAACAATGGCAACAGAACATTGCGCGTTATTGCGTGGGTAATCCGTTGCTCATGTTATCCGTTTGCGCGGCATTTAGCGGCGCGTTACTCAATGGCACAAATCAACAGGGCGGCGGCTTTCACGTTTTCGGTGATAGTTCAAAAGGCAAAAGTACAACCTTGTTTGCCGCGTGTTCTGTTTTTGGCAAAAGCAAAGAATTCAAACGCTCATGGAAGGCTACCAGTAACGGCATGGAAGCCACCGCCACGATGTTTAACGATTCATTATTAGCATTAGACGAAATCAACGAATGTAACCCCAACGAAATAGGGCAAATCGTCTACGCATTGGGTAACGGTGTGGGTAAATCACGCGCTAATAAATACGGGGGCGCAAGGGCAACTAACCAATGGCAAGTCATGACGCTATCGAATGGCGAACGTTCTGTTGAATCGCACATGAACGAGGCGGGCAAAGATATGAAAGCGGGGCAAGCGTTACGGCTGTTGAATATCCCACTTTTTGGCGAATACGGCGCATTCAATCAATTACACGATAAACGCACGGGGCGCGAATTATCCGACTGGTTACAAACCGAATCTAACAACTGTTACGGCGTTGCGGGTGTGACATGGTTAGAACGATTGATTGAAAACAAACCCGATTTAAAAACGTTACTCGAAACTACTTTTAACAATATGAACCGTTGGGCAAATGAAGCGGGGGCAGAATTAAGCAGTCAAGAACAACGTGCCTTAAACAAATTTGCGCTTGTTGCCTTATCGGGTGAATTAGCGACTGGTTACGGCGTTACAGGTTGGGAACGTGGTACAAGTGAACAAGCCGCTTTTGAGTGCTTTATTCAATGGCGTAAGCAGAATGGAACGGGCGATATTGAACAACGGCAAATTCTGCAATCGGTAAAAGATTTTATTGATGTTCATGGTAACAGTCGGTTTATAGGCGTTGACGTGATTATTGACGAAAAAACCCGTGTTACCAATCAAGCGGGTTACTGGAAAATTGACGGTTCAACTGGTAACAAAATTTATTTATTCAATAAATCCGCCATGAAAGAAGCCTTAAAAACGAGTGGTTTTGAACGTGGTATTGAAGTTTTGAAACGTGTCGAATGGTTAGTTTTTGACAGTGGCAGAAACACCAAAACACATAGAGTTAACGGGGCTTTAGAGCGTTTTTATTGCGTGAAATTACCGATTGAAAAATAAAAATTGTTACCACTTGTTACCAGCAAAAAAAAACAAGTGGTAACAGCTAAAGCCGCGAATATCATAGTTGTTACCACTGTTACCAGTGTTACCAGTTAAAAATATAGTTCATGCGAAAAAATCCGCTTTTTTGTTATCGCCAAATCACTGTAAAACTCAAAATATCATTATTTTTAGCGGTAACAGCGGTAACAGCGGTAACAACCAATAACGGCGCGGCTTGTGGCGTTACCATTAAAAAAAATCAACTGGTAACAAGTGGTAACAAAATGAAACCACCAATAACCAAAACCAAACGATAAGGCGCAAGGTGATTTGAAACGGTACAAGGTTGATATTGAATGTAAGCAAAAGGACGTTTTTGAACCTTAATTTTTCGGGTTGTATAGTGGTATTTTTGAGTGATTTTTCTTGTTCCTATAGAGCAAAATACCACCATTACCACCAACCAGTAATAACTGGGTTCGTAATGTTACAGAGAATGTTACAAACGATGTTACAAATGTTACAGAGAATGTTACAAAAAATACCAAAACACAGATAGAATCAAGCGTTGACGATGTTACAGATACGGAATTCAAAGCCGAATTCAAACAATTCGCCCGTGAACGCGCTAGGGGGATTGTTATCAATCTGATTGGACTGCGCCCTTTCCCAAAGCAAGGCTTTATTTTTTAAGTAATCCTCTACTAACTGAACTATGACTACTATTCACAGTTTGAATGACCGCGATTAAATGCCAACTCGCGTGCTTCTTTGAATTCTTGATTGAGTTCCTTAATCGAAAGGTCGGGTTTCTTATCAATCATAATCCCATTCATTTTCTTCTCACACTCAATGAAATATCGACGGGCAATTTTTCCTTGCGCGTTGTTTTCGACCATAGACAACTCTTTTGCCATATCTAGCGAGATGAAGTAGTC
>CAIVBX010000295.1 GCA_903904275.1 uncultured Pseudomonadota bacterium | reverse complement strand
GTTGGGTCAGGATTGCAATTTGTCCCATCAATCAATTCCCGCAAACAATGCGGCAACCGCCCCATATCCGCCACAAACCCGCTAACACTTGGATGCCCGTTAATCGTTTGATTTGGATTACCTAAAATGGCGGTTTTGATTTTGTCATAACGGTCTGCCGTAATTTGATAACGATTTTCAAATGAAAATTGCCCAACCGATTTCACGGTAATAGTTGCAATCGCAACGAGTACAACCATCATCGTTAAAACTTCAATCAGCGTAAAAGCCTTTTGTTTTGTCGTGTAAATTCGTTGTTGAGACATAATTAAACCTATCACTTTTGTGGCGCAACAGCAGATCTAGGACGTGGTTGCCAATTTGGATCATAGTCATTAGCCCTAGGTTTTTCATCATCAGAAAAATTCTCCGATCTTTTAGAATCATTACTGTCACGATATTTATCAAACATATCTTGATCCCTATATTCTTTATAAGGTTTTTCAAGCACATAATCTTTATGTTCTTTATTGTGATTGCTGTAAATGTCCAAATTGTCCGCTTTTTGTGCGTTAGGATGAATGCTGTTTTTACCCAGCATTTTTTTACTTATCGCTTCGGCATCCGCGGGGGAATTGATAATGTGCGGCTTGATAATAATCACGAGTTCGGTGCGAGTGCGATTTTTGGCAATATCGCCAAAGAAAAAGCCTAAACCAGGAATATCGCCAAGTATCGGCACTTTATTTTCACTGTTGTCTGCACCTTCTTGAATCAAACCACCGACCGCAACCGATTTTCCGTCAACTGCCATTACCGCGCCACTAAACGTTTTTTCATGTACAACATCAATCGTATGACTTTCTCCACTTGAAAAAAGCATTGTTGCACCATTTTTGATAAGGTCTGATTGTTCAATAATAATTTGGATATTGACCGTGCCATCAGCATTGATATTCGGTGTTAATAATAATGTGTTACCAATACTACGCTGTTCATAAACAGGTCCGCTTTGAGACGTTGATGTAGATGTACTACCTGTTACTCCTGTTCCAGTAGCATTAGAAGTAGTAGAGCCATTTAGATAACCCGTTATAACAGGAATTGTCGTCCCAACTAAAAAGCGGCTGACTTCTTGATTTGATGTTAATAACATCGGTGTTGCCACTTCAGTTACGCGATTTTCTTTTTCTAATAATTGCAAACGAGTTTCAAAGCTATTACTTACTGTAGTAGCAAGAAATGATGGATCAAAAACACCTGAAGCAGATTGCAATAATTTTGTAGCAGCGGATGCAGCTGTATCTGTTGCCGTTGTAGGCTTTGCACCTCCTTCGGAAATAGTAGGATTGACATTGGAGTTAAGATTTTTGACTTTAAAATCAAACAACGAGTTATAACCATCAGATAAATCAATCGACAGCACTTTAACTTCCATTAAAAGCATTGAGCTTTCAACATTTAAACGCCCGTAAATTTTTTTGATTTCATTCATTGCATCGACATCACGAGTTCGGACCAATACGCGATTTTGATGTTTGATGACACCGACATAAATGGGAGCTTGATGACGAATACTTGAATCAATAAATTCACGATTTTCGTCGGCATCACCCGCTAAAATTCCTTCATTTTCGCCTTCTTTTCCGCCTTGAAATTGTTTTACAATTTTTGTTGTTGAATCTAAAAATTCATCAGTTTGTTGTGAATTTTGATTTCTATTTGTTGTCGTTTGTGTACTGTTTTGATTATTACGTTGATTGCTGCTATTGCTAGATTGATTAGACGTTGATTGATTTGACGATGTTTGATTGTTGCGTGTGTTATTCGCACCCGCGCCTGAACCACTCGAAAAATTAAATTGTTGTTTCGTGCGTTTATCGATTAAATCAAACCGCGCAAAACGTTGTTGCAAATCGCTCATGAGTTGCTGCTGATTTTGTCCGTAACTTAACAACACACGACCTGAAAATAAATTTTGAATCGTTTCGGCTAAATCCAGCGCATTTTTTGCATTTTTAAGTGTGAAAACTTCGGTTTCTTCTTTTTTAAATTCCACTTGTTCTAAACGGTATTCCTGCACAGTATAAAGCCGAATAAAATTGGATTTTTCGTCGAACTGATACCAGAGGTTGTACGTTTTAGAAATCGCATCAATCACATCCATCGCGGTTACTTTGCGTAAAAACATGGTGACGGGAATATCAGCGGCTTTTTTCGAGGCAATGATATTGATGTTGGATTCTTCAGACAGAATTCGTAACGCATCACCGACACTGATTTCTCGAAATTCAATTTGTTCAATTTTTTTATCGAAATTGGGCGCAACAATTTGTGGTTTTGTTACAGCGGCTGCATACAAAGAAGGAGTTGCAGAAAATAACAACGCAAGAATTAAACACGAACGGGCAACATTATTCATCGGATGATTAGAGTTTGATTGGTTGGAACAAGCATGATTTTGACGTGTTTTTTGGTAATTTCTTGCACGTCAATTTTAATAAGGTTGTCACCTTGAAAATAAGTAATGGTATCGCCAACGCCGACCATTTCAGATTTATTATTAACACGCAAAACCGCCCGACTTTTTTCGGTATTTGAACTGTGAACATTCGCAATAAGTGTAATTTGTGGTGTTTTAGATTCTTGATTTTGTGGCGCAGGAACTGTACCCGTTACATTTTTTGATGACCCTTTATTTGCTAATTCACTATTGAGTGCATCTCTAAAATTCTGATTCATTTGTGTTGGATCATTTAATTCTTCAGCTGACGTAGACAGATTCAGTTTTTTGGTGTTTTGTGAAGAATTTGAGCCTTCAAGTGCTTTTTTCAAACTGCTTGGCATTGCAGTAGGATCGGTTAATTCACCTTCTACAGCAGGTTGTGCAAACACCACGTCACAAAACAATAACATGAGCAAAATCACGATTTTTTTCATTTCGGACTTCCTCCCGCCGCCGAAAACATGGCAACCAAGAATGCCGCATAAACAAAACCAATAATTCCTCCAACAAATATCGTCATAATTGGCGCAATCATCCCCGTCAACGTTGCAATGGCTTGTTTGAGTAATTCATCGTGATATTCCATCATATCTGTGAGTAATTCATCGAGTGTTCCTGAATTTTCACCAATGCGTACCATTTGCAACATTAACGGCATATAACCCGATTCAATTTCCATTTGGTCAGAAAGTGAGCCACCTTGGAGAACTTTATTTCGTGCAAATGCAATACGATTTGCCATGTATTTGTTGACGTGTAATTTTTCAACTGTCACCAGTGCATCAACCATCACAACACCACTACGCAACAATAAACTCATCGCACGACAAAATAAGACTGTTCCTGACAAACGAATAACGTTACCAATGACAGGAATACTTAACGCATATTTATCAATAAATAATCGTGTCGGAGTCCAGTTGTAGAAAGAAATAAATGCCACTACAAAAACAGCTGTCATCGATGAAATTGAAACGCCATGCGTAAGAACCCAGTCTGAACTATCAATCAAGGCTTGCGTAATCGGTGGCATAGGTTTTCCCATCATTTTAAGCAGTTTTTTAATTTCAGGAATCAAATTGGTCAGCATGAAAAACACCACGCCAATTGCCATTAGCAGTGTAAAAACAGGCGAACGTAACGCCGTTAAAATTTGCTTTTTTAATTGTCGAGCGGCTTTAACCTCTTTAGCGGCATCATCCATGACTTGGCTTAAATTTCCTGTTTGTTCACCAACACGAATTAACTGAACGGTAAATTGACTGAAGGCTTTTTCTTCTGACATCGCCTGACTAAATGAAAAGCCTTGTTGGATTTTTTTTGCCATTTTTTCCCACGTTGGATATGCGCCAATACGGCAATGTTTTAGGGTTAAATTTAAGGCATCAAGCAAACTCACACCACTTCGTAACATGACGGCAATTTGATGAAATTCATGTTCAATATCCTTTTCATTAAAAGAAAGATACGCGAATGGATTTAAACTGCGTTTTCGATTGGCAATTTTTTTGTCTTTAAGTTCTTCTATTTTTAAAGGCAACAAACCACGTTGACGCAAAGCGAGAGCTGCTGCATCACGATTTGAAGCATCTATAACATCAGTTTCTTGTTGCCCATTGCGATTGCGAGCGGTGTAAGTAAAACGAGGCATGAATAATAATTACCAAGAAGAAGCGATTTGTATCACTTCAGAAATAGAGGTTAAGCCTTCCAATAATTTATCCACGGCATCATCAAGCAAACTTTTAATGCCTTCGTCACGCATTTTGACAACCAAATCGGCTTCACCTTCACCATCGATAACGCCCCGCGCCCAATCTTCGCGTAATTCAAGTAATTCATATAAGCCAATTCGTCCAGCATAACCTTTACCACCACAATAAATGCAACCTGATGGCTCAAAAATCAGACTTCCCACTAATTCAGTGCGATTGATTGCAATTGCTTCTAACTCTGTCATCGGGCGAGAAATTCGACAATGTTCACAAAGTCGGCGTAATAAACGTTGAGCAACGGCTAAACGCAAAGCTGCGGCGACTAAATACGGTTCAACGCCCATATCAATTAAACGTGTGACTGTTGCTGCGGCAGAATTGGTATGCAATGTGCCTAACACCATGTGTCCTGTCAACGCCGCTTTAATTGCAATATCGGCTGTTTCTTTATCTCGAATCTCACCAATCATTACCACGTCAGGATCATGTCGCAAAATACTGCGTAGAGCTTTGGCAAAACTGACTTTATCTGCGGCATCAACTTCACATTGTGCAATGCCACTGATTTCATATTCAATCGGGTCTTCGATAGTGATAATGTTGACTTTACGTTCTTCAAGTAACATCCGAATTGCAGCATACAGCGTTGTCGTTTTTCCGCTTCCTGTTGGTCCTGTCATAATCATAAGACCTTGAATTCGCCGCAAAAAACTTTCAATGATGCGTTTATGCGTTGGATCAAAACCTAAATTTTCCAACGTGAGTGACGCAGTTTGAATAGCCAATAACCGCATGGTGACACGTTCGCCGTATTTCGTGGGCAATGTCGCCATACGAATATCAATTCGTCGTGCGATAGATTGAAAATGATGCGAAAACCGTCCATCTTGCGGAGAACGTTTTTCAGAAATATCTAAATAACTCATCACTTTCAATCGACTAACTAATTCCGTAAAAATGTTGGTGTTAATGTGATTGTAATGTTCAAGCTGTCCATCGATACGGAAACGAATAATCGCGCCATCAAATGTAGGGTCGATATGAATATCAGAAGCCTGACGCATATACGCCGCATAAAGTAATTCTTCACCTAAACTCACGGCGGTCATCGCGACAGGAGCTTGTTGTGCCGTGGGCAATGATAATTTTACATCACCGTAAATTTGTTTAAGTTTGTTATCGAGTTTTACGGTATCTGATGCCCACAAACAAACCGTTTTTTTCAACAAGCGTTCTAGCAAGGTAACGACAGTGGTGTTTTTTATGTCAGCACAAACAACGTGAACCACGCCATCTAATTCTAAAAAGGGTAAAACTTTTTGTCGTAACGCGATGTTGGCGGGAACTTTTAATGCACAAGCAGGATCAACCCGCACGGAATCGACATTTAAAATATGCGTATTGGCATCAAATCCCACATGATTAACATATTCAACGCCAAACTGAATATGTTCACCGCTGGATTTCACCCAACGTATTTTTGCCTGGCGCGTAAAACGGCGGTTATTTGATTCAATCGTTACCGTAATCGTGGCATCTTTATCAATTTGTCCCGAATAACCCGAATGAACTAAAAGCCCTGCCCCGCCGCTCGATGTGTCTTCGACTGCGGCATTGCTAATAGCAATACTGCTGCCTGCAAAAATCGTTGCATTACCTGAGGTTAATTCTCTTGTTTGTCGTAATTTTTGATTCGTATTATCCACAATGGCTAAATTGCCGTGCGTTGATTGAGAAAGATATTCGTCAGCCATTGTTTTTTACAACCATAACGTTAAAACCCATTCCTGTCTGTTTGCGTTGTTATTTGCTACGTTCGTTTTTGGCGTTTGCATGGTTAGCGACAATGGCAACACATTGATGTCGCTTTTTTCTAATGAAATCAACGCGCGATAATTATCTAAATACGAACCGATGTAATGAATTGTCCAAACGGTAATTTCATCGGATTTTGCCTTAACCGTTGTTTTAGCAGGTTTTGCATTTTTCGCATTTTTTGCCGCTTTCGGTTCTTCTTTGACATCAGGCGAAAGCATTTCTTTTAACCATTTATCGGTATCACGCAACACGCGTGGCAATTGGTCTTTCGTAATTTTCTTTTCAGCGGGTTTTTCTTCCAATATCTCTAAATTATTTTCTGCCAGAATTGTTGCAACTTTATCCGCATTTTGATTGCCTGATTTTCCTTCCACTAACATTACGCCACTAATACTTTCCAATTCTTTGGTTAATTGCGTGGCTTGCTCTTGTAATTCATTTAATTCGGTAGTCGCTTGCTGCTGTTCTTTTTGAACCTGTTGTAATACCTCGGAATTCACGCCTTTTTGCGAAAAACTTTCAAGTTTTTCAGACATGCTGTGATGTTTTTCCGTTACAAAATGGCTAATGACCGCAAAATACAGCACTAGAATTCCCAATGCAGGTAAAACTTGTTTTAGGATTTTTTCACGTTGTTGAAGAGTCATAGTTAGTTTTTAGATTGTTCCGTAAAATTACTCATGCCTAAATCTGTCAATTTAATTTCAAAATTCCAAGGTCCACCCTCTTCAAACAATGACAAACTTTTTTTCGTTGGTGCAGACACAACCCAACCAGATGCTTTGAGTTCTTTTTCTAAATAGGTTGCCAATTGATTTGCAGAAATACTGTCTAAGCAAATGCCACCAATTTTTATGTCATCTTTATCCGTGCTAATGGTTTCAACCAATAAATTTTCAGGTCTTCCACGCGCCAGCATTTTTAATAAGGTCGCGGGACGCTCTTTAGTGCTTTTTAAGGTATCAGGTAACACTTGCGCGTTTTGGGTTAATTTTTCAATTTTAGCCTTTGTTTTTTCTGATTTTTCTTGCACTTCGCCTAACGATTTACGCGCCGCATTGATTGATATTTCGAGCTTCGTTAATTTATCGACTTCATTTGTGTAGTAATTCGCTTGATATAAATTCCAACCAACGTGTATTAGCACAATAGCCAAAGCGACCGCGCCACCTGAAGCCATCAACACTAAATCGGTATTTACATTTGAGGTATAACGCAAAATTGGCACAGCAGGCGTTTCGCTTTCAATCAGCACATTTGCCCAAATGGTGAGCCAATTGCCAATTTCTTCAATATCACTCAAATGTACCGTCACAGCGGTATGCGGTAACACTTCAATTTTGTTATTTAACAACGTTTCCGAATGCTCAACATCGCCTTGCGCTTCAAACCAATGTTCAAGTTGGCTTTGCCAATAGCGTTCATCAAAACTGAACGTTTTCATTTCTAAGCCACGTTCAAAATGGTAATGCAAAGCGACTAATTGCAATGACCAACATTCAAAACGCAACCAATTGTCAGAATCCCAATTTTTAAGCGATTTCGGAATACCCGAAGGATGCAAAATCCCTGCTAAACGGCTGCCTGTTTTTTTAATCGTATTGTAGGTTTCATCAAAATGAATTTTTTCAATTTGACTCACCCAATAGGTACTCATTTCATCTTTTACACTCAGCAATTGATAAGCGAATTGCTGTTCTTGTTGCGGAACACCGTTTAAACCTTCTAATTCAAACTGTAACGATTGCAACACCATCGCGTCATCAAGTCCTTCCACTTGCATCGATGGCATACTCATCACGTTAATCGTTAACCGAATATAAAGCAGCCAAACTTTACGACCCAACGGGCGGCTATTTTCTGAAATAAATTTAACGCATTCACTCAACATGCCCGTGTTCAAGCATTTAAAGGTAATCGTTTCAGGGCGGTCTATCATCACGCCTGTTTTATCAACATCAATCCGAAATGTTTTCGCTTCGGTGACAAACAACAACGTATGTGCGGGGCGTTTTTTGCTAAAACTCGGGATTTTCATTTTGGCTTGTAGTTTTTTTCTCAAAATTTACTTTATCGGAATGAAAAACGCGCCACGTTTTTTCAGGCGATAAATCATATTTCACATTGCCAAATTCT
>CAIVBX010000294.1 GCA_903904275.1 uncultured Pseudomonadota bacterium | reverse complement strand
GTTTCACGTTTTGGCATGATTGCGTATGCGTCGAGTTTAGACCAAGGCGGTTCAATGGCACGAAGTGCTGAAGATTGCGCGATTTTATTGCAATCAATGGCAGGTTTTGATGCAAAAGATTCCACAAGCGTTAATTTGCCAGTTCCTGATTATTGTGCGGATTTAAACAAGCCATTAGCAGGTTTAAAAATTGGTTTGCCGAAAGAATTTTTTACCGCTGATTTGAATGCAGACATGGCAAAAACGTTTGAAACTGCAATTGAAGAATATAAAAAGCTCGGCGCAGAATTTAAAGAAGTATCGATGCCGAATTTGAAATATGCAATTCCCGCTTATTACGTTATTGCATCGGCAGAATGTTCATCGAATTTATCGCGTTATGACGGCGTGCGTTTTGGTTATCGTTGTGAAAATCCCGCCGATTTAACGGATTTATATACACGTTCACGCGGCGAAGCCTTTGGCAAAGAAGTAAAACGTCGAATTTTAATGGGAACTTATGCACTTTCAGCGGGTTATTACGATGCGTATTATTTGAAAGCGCAACAAGTTCGCCGTTTGATTAGCGACGATTTCAAAAATGCGTTGAATGACGTTGATGTGATTTTCAGTCCTGTGACACCAACGCCTGCGTTTAATATCGGCGAAAAAATCGCTAATCCGATTGAAATGTATTTAGCCGATATTTACACGATTGCAATCAATTTAGCGGGTTTGCCAGCCATGTCGATTCCAGCGGGTTTTATCAACGGAATGCCTGTCGGTTTGCAGCTGATTGGAAATTATTTTGATGAAGCGCGTTTATTAAACGCCGCACACGTTTATCAACAAGCCACAAACTGGCATACACAACAACCTAAAATGGCTTAATTCTTTATGACTGAAACACAACAACTAGCCGTACAACCCGATTTTTCGAGTTTCGATTTGCATGGCGCGTTGCAACAAGCCTTAACTAAAAACGGTTTTGGAACGCCAACGCCTGTGCAACAACGCACAATTCCTGCGAGTTTGACGCGCCAAAATTTGCTTGTCAGCGCAAAAACAGGCAGTGGTAAAACGTTGGCGTTTTTATTGCCGAGTTTGCATTATTTGCTGGTAAATCCGAATTTTTACGCGGGAACACGCGTTTTAGTTTTAGTGCCGACGCGCGAATTAGCCCAACAAATTCACCTGCAATGCCAACAATTACTCGAAGGCACATCATTAAAAGCGGCGTTAATTACAGGCGGCGAAGATTTCAAAAAACAACAAAATGCCCTGCGTAAAAATACGGCTGTCGTAATTGCAACACCTGGGCGAATTTTGGAATTGTTGACGCTAGACACCGCGCCATTTGAGAATTTAGACACGTTAATTCTCGATGAAGCAGACCGAATGCTTGATATGGGTTTCAGTGATGATGTTTTAACAATTGCAAAACAATGTAACGAGAATCGCCAAACGCTGTTGTTTTCTGCGACATTAACGCACGCTGGTGTGTTGAAAATGGCGGATAAAGTTCTTAAAAAATATGAACTGATTGCGCTAAATACGTTGCGTGATGAATTGCCACACATTCAACAGCAAATTGTTTTGGCAGATGATAATTCACACAAAGAACAGTTGCTTACTTGGTTATTGTTGAATGAAACATTTGAAAAAGCATTAGTTTTTTCAAATAGTCGCGCTCAAGCTGATGCGCTTTGTGATCCGATTCGGGCAAAAGGTGTTCGCGCGATTGTGTTGCATGGTGACATGGATCAAAAAGAACGTCAGCGCGTTATGAAATTGTATCGTGATGGCGTGGTGAATGTGTTGATTGCGACAGATTTAGCGGCGCGTGGTTTGGACATTAAAGGCATTCAACTTGTGATTAACTTTGAAGTGCCACGCAATGGAATCAATTATTTACATCGAATTGGACGCACAGGACGAAGCGACGAAACGGGTTTGACGATTACGCTCGTAAAACATACCGAATGGAATTTGATGGCGGGAATTGAACGATTTTTACGTCAAAGTTTTATTCGCCGAAACATCAAAGAATTGGCAGGAAAGTTCCAAGGTCCTAAAAAATTAAAAGCCTCGGGAAAAACAGTTGGTGGCAAAAAGAAAGTCGAGACTAAAAAAGAAAAACCCGAAAAAGTAAAAGTACGTCAACGCGACAAAAAAAATATCGGCAAACGTCGTGCGCCAAGTTTAGCTGTGAAAATTAACGACTAATTTCAAAAACTCACGGCTCAAAACATTGAACAATTTTTTAAATATGAACAATTTAATGCCTCATGGCTATTGTTTGAGCTGGAATCCTACGTTGTTGTGGTTGCACGTTATTTCTGACGTGCTAATCACGCTGTCTTATTATTCCATTCCACTTAGCCTCGCGTACTTCATTTGCAAGCGTAAAGATTTACCTTATGCGTGGCTGTTTGCAATGGGCGCATTGTTTATCGTTGCAGGCGGTATGACGCATTTAATGTCTGCCGTTCTGATTTGGATTCCGTTGTATTGGGTGGATGGTATTCTTAAAGCCTTCACTGCGATTATTTCACTCGCAACAGCCATTGCAATGTGGAAGATAATTCCATTTGCCTTAAAATTACCCACTACTGCCCAGCTACTTGCTGAACAAGAAAAAGCAATTACTGAAAAATATAAATTGTCCGACATTTTGGACAATGCTCCCGTTGCCGCTTACACCAAAGACACGAATTACCGTTATCAATACTCAAATCGGCTAGTTTCAGAGATATTTAATTTACCGTCTACGGAAATCATTGGTCGTCTTGATAGTGATTTTTTTGATGATGAAACGGTACAAAAAATTCGGCGTTATGATAGAGAAGTTCTTGAAAAAGGCGAACGTGTAGAAGCTATCCACACATACCATTTGAAAAATGGCGAAGAGCGCATTTTTTTAACGACAAAAGAACCATTAAGAGATAAAAACGGTAACATTTACGCGCTGTCTGGCATTTCAACAGATGTGACGGAGCTGAAAAAAAGTGAATTAGCACAACAAGAAGCTACCGAGCGTTTAAATAAAATCGCCAATCAATTGCCTAGTTTAGTTTTTCAATTCGGTATGCGTGCAGATGGCAGTTTTTATCTTCCTTACGCAAGTGAGGTGTTACGCAAAATTTATCGCCTCGATCCTGCCGCTGTTCGTGAAGATGCCACTGCTATTTTTGCCGTTGTCCATCCAGACGATGTGACACGCCATATTGAAACAATTAAAAAGTCAGCACAAGAATTAAGTCCATGGCGTGATGAATATCGTCTTAAATTTGAAGATGGCTCAGAATCTTGGCTATGGGGAAATGCGTTACCTGAATATGAAGAAGATGGTTCAATTTTGTGGCATGGTTTTGTTTCTGACATCACTGAACGCAAACAAATAGAACTCGATATACTCAACACAAAAAACCAATTGCAAGCCACGTTAAATGCGATTCCAGATGTGTTATTTGAACTTGATTTAGATGGACGTTTTCATGATTACTATGCCCATCGAAGTGAAAAGTTTTCCTTGCAAGCGGAACAACTTTTAGGGAAAAAAATTTCTACGATTTTACCTCCAGATGCAATTGCAACCTGTTTATCAGCACTACAAGAAGCACAACAACAAGGTTGGTCAACGGGTCAAGAAATTCAATTAGAACTAGCTGGTGAAATACATTGGTTTGAATTATCCGTTGCCATTAAGCCAACTAAAAATAAACAAGTACCTCGTTTCATTGTTTTATCTCGTGATATTACTGAACGTAAAAAGATATTAAATCTATTTGAACAAGAAAAAAATAAACTGAATACGCTGATTCAAACTATTCCTGATTTAGTTTGGTTGAAAGATGAAAATGGTATTTATCAGTTTTGTAATCGAGAATTTGAATGTTTTTTTGGTGCGAAACAAGCGGATATTTTAGGTAAAACAGATTATGATTTTGTGAGTTGTGAACAAGCTGATTTCTTCCGAAAAAATGATATGCGAGTCATGAATAATGGCGTAGCTCATACCAATGAAGAACACCTTGTTTTTGCTGAAAATGGCTATAAAGGGCTTTTTGAAACACTCAAAACACCTTTGAAAGATAGCACGGGCAAAATAACAGGCGTTCTAGGTATTAGCCGAAATATCACTGAACGTAAAAAAATGGAATTGGAACTTCAACGTTCTAACGCGGATTTAGAACAATTTGCTTATGCTGTTTCACACGATATGCGTCAGCCATTACGCATGGTGACAAGTTATTTATCATTGATTGAAAAAGCCTTAAACAAACAATTAGATGAAGATACCCGTCAATTTCTTACCTTTGCTATTGATGGCGCAAAACGTATGGATAGCATGATTTTATCGTTGCTTGATTATTCACGAGTCGGACGTTTAACAAAACCACTCACCCTTATTTCTAGTCAAGAGTGCGTTGATGAAGCGATGTTATTTTTGCAACCTGAATTAACGTCTTGTGCGGGAACAGTAAGTATTTCAGGCGATTGGATAGAATTAGTTGCAAGTCGTGATGAATTAACGCGACTTTTCCAAAATTTAATCGGCAATGCGCTGAAATATCACGAAGAAAATAAATCGCCTGAAATAGAAGTACGAGCAATCGCAACTGAACAAGGTTTTCGAGTTGAAGTGTGCGATAACGGCATTGGCATTGCACCAAATCAAATTGAAAGGTTATTTAAAGTTTTTTCACGTTTGCAAGCGCGGAGTCGTTTTGAAGGAACGGGCGTAGGGTTGGCATTGTGTCGAAAAATTGTTGAACATCATAGTGGCAAAATTGGTGTGACTTCAGAAGGTGAAGGATTCGGCAGTACATTTTGGTTTGAACTTCCACTTGTTAATCAAATCGTATCCGACTAATAAACCATGCAAGAAATTCACAACCAAACGTTTTATGAAAAAATCCGCGTGAATAGTTTGTTAATTCTTGCATGGTTAATTTTATTTAGCGGTTTCTTGCTCACAGGCATTTTGAGTTATTACATTCAAGTTGATATAGAGTCGCATGAACAACAAAAATTCGATTTACATTGCAAAGAAATTCAAGTCAGAATCGAAACACGCCTCAATAAACAAAAACAAATGTTACTCAGTGGTGTTGCGATGTTTGAAGCATCAGAAGATGTGACTCGTGATGAATGGCAAAGATATGTAAAGCGATTAAGTTTTTCTCGTGATTTAGACGGTGTTCAAGCGTTGGGATTTTCGCTTTGGATTAAACCTGAACAACTCAAAACACATGAGGAAAATGTCCGCAAAGAAGGTTTTCCTGATTATCGTGTCAAACCTGAAGGCAATCGTGAGGCTTATACATCCATCATTTACATAGAGCCGTTTAGTGACCGCAATTTACGCGCGTTTGGTTACGATATGTATTCTGAACCTGTGCGTCGAATTGCGATGAGTCGCGCGGTTGACAACGATGATGTGGCGTTATCAGGCAAAGTGCTTTTACTTCAAGAAACCGAAACCAACGTACAAGCAGGAACGCTCATGTACGCACCTGTTTTCCAGAAAAATAAACCACTCGACACACTTCAACAACGTCATGACGCATTATTTGGTTGGGTTTATTGTCCTTTTCGGATGACTGATTTGCTGCGTAACATTGTTTTAAATACGCTTGATGCCAACGATGTAAATTTACAGTTGCAGGTGTACGATGGCGAGCAAATGACAGATGAAAATTTGCTTTATCAAAGTAGCGATATTTTATCGGACAAGTCGCCCGTTTTTACGTCGAAAATACGAACAGAACTGTTTGGTACAACATGGACACTTTATTTTGAACAATTTGAAAACCCTGAAAAAAAGTTCGGTAACAGCCAAATTTGGATTGCGGCAAGTGTAGGTACGCTCATCAGTTTATTGCTGTTTTTTTTATCACGGTCTTATTTTTTGCTTCAAAAAAATGCCCAAAAAATAGCGTTTGAACTCACAAAACAAGTGCGTGAACAAGAAACAAAATTAGCATTAACCAATGCCGATTTACTGCAATTTACTACGGTTTCAGCTCATCATTTACAAGAACCTTCACGACGATTAGTCAGTTTTGTTCAACGATTACGACATGAATTAGTATTTGTCACGGCAGAAAATGAAGATATTGCCAATTCATTAAATTTCATTGAACAAAGCGCATTAAGACAACGAGCATTAGTACGAGATATTCAACTTTATCTTGCCGCAACCGCACCACGCGCAGAAGTTGCGGCGGTTTTTTTAACCGAAATACTCGAAAAAGTCATAAAATATCAGGCTGATTTTATTCACAAAACGCAAGCATCTATGGATTATGAAATGAATTTGCCAGCCGTGATGATTGATAGACCGCGTTTATATGACATTTTTAATATCTTACTTGGTAACGCTTTAAGTTATCGGCGACCTAATTGTTTTCCCAAAATACGCATTTATTGTGAACAAAAAGGTTCACGAATTTTTTGTTATGTTGAAGATAACGGTATTGGTATTCCTGCTCAATATCGAGAGCGTGTTCTTTTAGTTTTTGAACGTTTGCAAGTCAATGCTAATCAAGAATCGACAGGCGTGGGATTAGCAATTGTGAAACGTATTGTGGAAAGTTGTAACGGTTCGGTGAAATTATTTGAAAACACTGGCGGAGGTACAACAGTTGTATTTGATTTACCTGCGCTCCCTTAAATTTTATTTTTATATTTTGTTGTAACGGAAAATGTTAATGATTACTGACCACTCAAATGCGGTTGAAATTTTATTATTAGAAGATGAACCTGCTGATGCTTATTTAGTCAAAATGGCATTAAGAGAAGGAAGAATCTTAGCGAATTTGCATCATGTCGTTGACGGACGCGAAGGATTGGATTTTTTAGAAAAAAAAGGAAAATACGAAAAAGCCCCTCGTCCTGATTTAATTTTTCTTGATTTAAATATGCCACGCATGAACGGCTGTGAATTCTTAATTGAATTAAAAGCTAATCCACTGCTTAACGATATTCCCGTGATTGTTTTAACAACGTCTGACGTGGAAACAGATGTTGTTCGTTCTTATCAACTTGGTGCATCAAGTTATATTTCAAAACCTGTCGATATGACACAATTTATCAATGCTATTCATCAACTTGGTGAATACTGGTTCACGCTTGTACGTTTGCCTCAAGGTCATAAAGTATGAGCGAACCTGTTCAGTCTATTCGTGTTTTGCTTGTTGAAGATGAAGCGGGAGATGCTTACTTAGTCAAAAAAACATTAAAAGAAACTCGCGAAATTCAATTTGAAGTCACCTGGGTAGAATCTTTAAAAGCAACGAAAGAAGCATTTAACGCGGCTTCTTTTGATTTGTTATTGCTGGATTTATCGCTGCCTGATTCAGAAGGATTGCAAACTGTTGAAATCGCAAGACAGATTTGTGGTGAAATTCCAATCGTGATTCTGACAGGTCGATGTGACACCGATTTTGCACTTTCTGCACTCAAAGCAGGCGCGAATGATTACATGATAAAAGGCGATTGTGGTTGTTGCTTTGATGGTTTAATCCGTGTAATTCGTTACACGTTGCTTCGTGCAGAAATGGAAGCGCACAATAAATTATTAGTTGCCGCGTTGAACGCAGCAGCAAATGGCATTGTCATTACTGACAGCAATGCCGTCATTAAATGGGTAAATCCTGCTTTTAGCCGTTTAACAGGTTACGAACTAGATGAAATTATTGGTAGTAAGCCCAGTGAATTGGTGAAATCTAATATACAAAACAAAGAGTTTTACCAAAAAATGTGGGACAGATTGCTAGCGAAACGACATTGGCGCGGTGAAATTATTAACAAACGTAAAAATGGCAGTTTGTATCATGAAGAACTCAGTATTTCACCTGTAGAAAATGCACGCGGTGAAATCATCAATTTCATCGGTGTAAAACAAGATATTACTGAACGCAAAGCTCTTGAAAATATGTTACACAAGTTAGCAAATACAGATTCACTAACGGGTTTGTTTAATCGGCGTGCATTTTTGGAACGATTGGCTATCGAATCTGAGCGTATTTTACGTTCAAACGATTGTGCAACACTGTTGATGTTAGATTTGGATTTTTTCAAACGTATTAACGATACTTACGGACATGCAATCGGTGATGAAGCGTTAAAAGAATTTGCAAATATCATGAAAAAACAATCGCGTGGCATCGATATTCCTGCACGTTTAGGCGGAGAAGAATTCGTCATTTTATTGCCTAGCACCAATCGAAATGATGCCACCATCATGGCAGAACGGTTACGCACACAAGTTTCCGAAATTGTCATCGCTACACCGAAAGGCGATGTGCAATTCACCGTGAGTATTGGCGCGGCATTACTTACAAAAGAAAATGCGAATGGTGAAATAACGTTAAATCATGCTGATACTGCGTTGTATGCCGCGAAAGAATCGGGACGTAACAAAATTTGTTGGTTTTAAAAGCTAACAAATTCAAAACTTGTTAGCTTTTTTAGAACATGTTAGAAAACGCTTTTAATCACGTCACAAATTTCATGAATTTCATCATCGGTTAAGAACGGACAAATCGGTAACGAAAAACACCGTTTCATCACTGATTCTGTAATCGGTAACACCATTCCCGCACATTCTTGTTCAAACGCTTTTTGTTGATGCAACGGTACAGGATAATAAACCGCGCAACCAATTTGCTTTGCTTGTAACGCCGCCATCACGTCATCGCGTCTGTCGCAAAGCAACGTGTATTGATGATAAACGTGTTCGCCTAAATCATCTTCAAATGGCGTTTCAAGTGGTAAACCTGCGAGCAATTCTGAATACAAATGCGCGACACGACGACGACCTTGATTGTATTTGTCGATATGTTTCAATTTAGCGCGTAAAACAACGGCTTGCATTTCGTCTAAACGACTGTTGTAGCCAATAATGTCATGATAATAACGGACATCTGAGCCGTGATTGCGAAGTTGACGAATTTTCGCTGCGGTTTCGTCACAATTCGTGGTTGTTAAACCGCCATCACCAAACGCGCCCAAATTTTTGCTTGGAAAAAAACTAAATCCTGCCGCATGACCAATTGCGCCAGTTTGTTTGCCATTGATGCTCGCGCCAAACGATTGGCAACAATCTTCAATTAACTTCAAATTATGTTTTTCACACAACGCTGAAATTGCTGTCATATCGGCAGGTTGACCAAATAAATGCACGGGCATAATCGCTTTGGTTTTGGGTGTAATGGCGGCTTCGATGGCTTTAGGACAAATGTTGAATGTGCGCGGGTCAATATCAACAAATACAGGAATTGCGCCGACGTATTTAATCGCTTCGGCAGTCGCAATAAACGTGAATGGCGTGGTAATCACTTCATCACCAGTCGAAATGCCTTCCGCAATTAACGCTAAATGCAACGCATCTGTGCCAGACGCTACGCCAATCGCGTGTTTTACACCAAGATATTCTGCGGCTTCACGTTCAAACGCTTGAACATTCGCGCCTAAAATGAAGCTGCAATTTTCGATAGTTTCTGCCAAGCCGCGCTCGACTTCGTCTTTGATTTCTGCGTATTGTGCTTTGAGGTTGACCATTGGAATCATAATTTTTCCTAAATAATGTTGTGATTGAGTATTTGTTACAGATGAAATGATAGCAATTTATTTGGATTTAAAAGTATGTAGCCATTCATTTACTTTTGATGTTGCTTGCATTCCTGGTGTTTCTATGAAATAAAAAGTTGTAAAACAAAGTGGAATCAAAAATACCGTACATCCCATTATGACCAACCAATGTTCAATTGCGGTAAGTGATGCGGCATATTGGAATCCAATAATAAATTTAAACGTGACGAATAATACAATTCCATGCAAAAGATAAATGCTGTATGCCATTTCGCCTAAAAATAGAGATACTGAATGACTAAGTATTCCAAAAAATGTATTTCCACTAGCAATAATTATGAAGACAATTGTTAATAAAAATAAGGCTGGTAAACAATAAGCGGTATCAAAATTTATTATCGCAGCGATAGCGAGCAAAATTAAAAATGCGCCAATTTTGCCATTTAAAAAATGGGTGAAATTTTCCCGTCTAACAAAAAATGCCGCTGTAATTCCACCACTGAAAGAAACTAAATGATATAAATTAAGATTTCTTCCACAAAACATGGCGGCGATAAAAATCAGGCTAAAAAATAAATATGGATAAGGCGGAATAATGCGAATGAAAATAGCCAACAATGGTAACGAAAAATAAAAAAGCCATTCATACGGCAACGACCAAGTTACATCTGCAATAATATGAGCTGTTTTACTTATACCGTTTAAATCAGGTGTACCCAAAACAGTAAAAGTTGACCATCTCAAAATTTCTTTAACTAACTCAATTAAAGGTTCATTTAAAACAAAATTTGATAATGTCGCCGCGATAATGATGACCAATGAAAGCATGAAAAAATATAACGGAGCTAGCCGCATAATGCGTGATACATAAAGCCGCATCCAATCAATTGGCTTATTTTTTCCATTGATGAGTTTTGTTGAAAAAAGAAAACCCGTAATCATAAAAAAAAGAACAACGCTACTTTGTCCAAGATGTGTATATAAATGCGACGGCGGAACGTCCCATTTTTCAGTTCTCAAAAAGAAATACCAAATTGCGGAATGATGTAAAAATACAAAAAAAGCAAGATAACCTCGCAGTCCATCAATCGAAACAAATCGTCCAGAAGCGGCTTTCAAAACATGTCTTCTTTTTCCAAAAAGAAAAGAAATAATGATGGCAAGTGTCAAAGCAGAAATGACTGGATAAATACTTACTGGATTCATTTTGTTACAACCTTTATAACTCTAATAATTCGGTAATTTTTATCGCGGTCGCCAATGCTAAACGCGCTGCTTCACCAGTCACTAAAGGTTGCTGACCTGTTTGAATACAGCTAATAAATTGTTGAATCTCTGCCATGAGCGCGTCGCTAGTTTCAAAGGTTGCTTCTTCGCTCAAAATTTCAGGCACACCAGGAAACATTTCTTTGTCGCCTGTGCGATATTTCTGCAAAATCCGATTTTGAAAATCCACGGACGCATACGAACTTGGACGGAACAAACGCATTTTACGTTCAAGTTTCATACTGATTCGGCTTGCTGTGACATTGGCAACACAACCATTTTTAAACGTTAAACGCGTATTTGCAATGTCTGTCCCTTTGGTTAAAACGGCTGTGCCGCTGGCATCGATTTTCACCACTTCTGAATTTACCAATGCCAAAATAATATCGATGTCATGAATCATTAAATCTAAAACCACGCTAACATCATTAGCGCGAGGATTGAAAGGCGATAAACGGTGCGATTCAATAAACAACGGTTTTTCATCTTTGTCTAATGCCAAAACCGCAGGATTAAAACGTTCTAAATGTCCCACTTGCAGAATTAAATTTTTTTCTTTTGCAATCGCAATCAATTCATCAGCTTGTTCAACAGTGGTTGTAATGGGTTTTTCAATTAAAACATGTGCGCCTGCGTTCAAAAAATCTTTTGCAACTTGATAATGTAATGTTGTCGGCACAACGATACTCACGGCATCTACTTTTCCTAAAAGCGTTGTGTAATCCGTCAAGGCTTGTGCGTTGTGTTTTTCGGCAATTGTTTTAGCGGTTTCTTCGTTTATATCAACAACCGCAACTAATTCACAATCTGGCAAATTTGCATATTTTTCTGCATGAAATTTACCTAAATAACCTGTTCCAATTACTGCACATTTTAATTTTTGCATTTTTTAATCCTTAAAATAATTCAATTTCGCCGCCATCATCGTCTTTTTCGGCAGCGACTAATTCAGGTATTGCTTCAAATAAAACAACTTGATTTCGACCATGTTCTTTTGCGTAATAAAGGGCTTTGTCTGCGCGATCTAAAAGCACACTTGGCATTGCCGCATTATCAACGTGTGTTACGCCAATGCTAACAGTAACTTTTCCTACAGTTGCAAAATGATATTCTTCAATGGCTTCTCGAAAACGATCAAATGCCGTCAAAGCCATTTCTTGTGTCGCTAAATTCAACACAACCACAAATTCTTCGCCACCAAATCGAAACAAAAAATCGTTATAACGAAATTTGATGCCCATAATCTGACTGAAAATCAACAACACTTCGTCACCGTACAAATGCCCAAAATTATCATTGATGCGTTTGAAATGGTCGATGTCCAAAATTGCAATCCATGAACTTTTATCGAGAATTTTGTCAGAAATAGGATAATCGCAATAATGTTGGCAAACCTGCATTAAACGTGAATCAAGTGATTGCCGATTTGGCAAAGTTGTTAAAACATCACGCTCTTTTGCATCATGCAAAATCACTAAATTTTGATAAATACGGCGAAAATTTTGCAACATTTTGAGCGTCGATTTAGTTAATTCGCCTTCAACTAAAACAGAACGATCAGGACCATTTCCACCTTTAACCGTCAAAATTGCCCAAGAACAGCAACCTTTGTTATCTATTTCACTGGTTGAAATGCCTATGTTATGTGCTACACGGCTAACAT